>NZ_JBGSOZ010000217.1:0-39378 GCF_041738905.1 Aestuariivirga sp. | reverse complement strand
TGGACCCCACCCGCCCGCGCCGCCCCGACCTCACCTTTGGCTCAGGCCCCCATAGATGCCCTGGCGCCGGCCTGTCGCTTGTCGTCATCGAACACGCGCTGCGCACATTGCTTGGCGGCTACGAGATGACGCTAGCCGGTGAGGCAGAGGTGAGCGACCAATTGGTTGGCGAGCGTCACGGCGCCGTTCCCGTTCACGTCGCGCGGCGCCGAAGCTGACATCCGGCGCGCTGCCCGCCCCGCGGTATGGGCGCACGCGACCCTCTCGCTTCCCCTCCCCTGCCATTCCTGCTATCCCGCCCGCTTCCAATTGACTTCGAAGGATTGCAAGCCCGTGTCTTCACCCGTTCTCACCGTCATGACGGCCGCCGTCCGCAAGGCGGCGCGCGCCGTGCAGCGCGACTATGGCGAGCTCGCCAACCTCCAGGTGTCGCAGAAGGCGCCGGGCGACTATGTCACCGCCGCCGACAAGCGCTGCGACAAGATCCTGCGGGAAGAACTGTCCAAGGCAAGGCCCGGATATTCCTTCCTCACCGAGGAGACGGGCGTCGTGAAGGGCACGGACCCGGACCACCGCTTCATCATCGATCCCATCGACGGCACCATGAACTTCATGCACTCGGTGCCCTTCTTCGCCATCACCATCGCGCTGGAGCGCAAGGACGAGCTCATCGCCGCGATCACCTATAATCCAGTGTCGGACGAAATGTTCGTGGCCGAGAAGGGCTCGGGCACCTTCCTCAACAACAAGCGGCTGCGCATCGCACAGCGCCGCGACATTCACGACACGCTGGTGAGCTACGAGATGCCCCACCGCGGCGGCAAGGAACACGCATTGTCGCGCGCCGAGCTTTCGGTGCTGCAGGGCAAGGTCGTCGGCATCCGCGGCCCCGGCTCGGCGGCGCTGTCGCTTGCCTATGTGGCGGCGGGCCGCTTCGACGCCATGGTCTGCCGCAATATCAATTCCTGGGACGTCGCCGCCGGGATCCTGCTGGTGAAGGAAGCCGGCGGCTTTGTCGCCGATCCCGACAGCGAGGCGAACCCGATGGTGTCCGGCAACATCCTGGCCACCAACGCCGAGCTGCTGCCGCAGTACAAGGACGCACTGAAACTGGCGCGCGAAGCCTGAGACCGGAGACGAAGCCATGAGCGATCTGCACTGGAAATCCGCGGCGAAGCTGGTGAAGGGCTTTGCGAAGAGGAAATTCTCGCCGGTCGAGGCCGCGAGGGCCTGCCTCGCGCAGATCGAGCGGCACGAGAAGTCGCTCAACGCCATGGTGGAGATCCGCCCCGAGGAGGCGCTCGCCGCCGCAAAGGCCAGTGAAAAGCGCTGGCTGAAGGGCGAGCCGCAAGGCCCAATCGATGGCGTGCCGACGCTGATCAAGGACCTGCTGCTGGTGCGCGGCTGGCCCACGCTGCGGGGCTCGCGCACGGTGAGCCCGGACCAGGCCTGGGATCAGGATGCTCCGAGCGTGGCGCGGCTTCGCGAATGCGGCGCGGTCTTCCTCGGCAGCACCACGACGCCCGAATTCGGCTGGAAGGGTGTCACCGACTCGCCCCTGACCGGCATCACCCGCAATCCATGGGACACGACCAAAACGCCGGGAGGGTCTTCAGGCGGGTCTTCCGCTGCAGCGGCAGCGGGCTATGCGCCCTTGACGCTCGGCACCGATGGCGGCGGCTCGATCCGCATACCCGCAGGCTTCACCGGAATTTACGGCCTGAAGCCTTCCTTCGGCCGCGTGCCGGCCTGGCCCTTGTCGCCCTTCGGCACCGTGGCGCATGTGGGCCCCATGACCCGCAGCGTGGAGGATTCAGCACTCCTGATGAACGTCATCTCGCAGCCCGATGCGCGCGACTGGCACGCGCTCCCCTATGATGGCGCGGACTACACCGAGAAACTGAAAAAGGGCATCAAGGGCCTGCGCATCGCCTACAGCCCCACACTCGGCTATGTAGACGTCAACCCCGAAATCGCCCGGCTGGTGAAGAAGGCCGTGAAGGTGCTCGAAGGCCTCGGCGCCCATGTCGAGGAGGTCGATCCGGGCTTCGCGGACCCTGCTCCCATCTTCCGCATCCTGTGGTGGTCGGGCGCACGCGCCCTTCTGGGGCAGCTCCCTCCGGAGAAGAAAAAGCTGCTCGATCCAAACCTGGCGGATGTCGTCGAGCAATCCTATTCGATCGGGCTCGACGACTACCTGGGTGCCATCAAGGAACGCGGCGCGCTGGGCACGAAGATGCGCCAGTTCATGGAGCGTTACGATCTTCTCGTAACGCCGACGCTTCCCATTCCCGCCTTCGAGGCCGGCAAGCTCTCTCCCGCCGACATCGATGGCAATGGCAAATGGGTGAATTGGACGCCCTTCAGCTATCCGTTCAATCTGACCCAGCAACCTGCGGCCAGTGTGCCGTGTGGATTCACGTCAGGCGGATTGCCCGCGGGACTTCACATCGCCGGCCGCATGTTCGACGACCGCACCGTGCTTCGCGTGTCGCACGCCTATGAGCAGGCGACGACCTGGCACACGATGCAGCCGAAGGGTTTTTGATCAGGCGGCCTGCTGGTGTTGCAGGCGGGTGATTTCGTCCTTGATCCTGAGTTTCTTGCGCTTGAGTTCCGCGATTTCCGCGTCGGTCGATGCCGGATGGTTTATTGCTTCGGCAAGCTGGGCTTCGAGAACCCTGTGCTTGGAGAGCAATTCACCGAGATGCGCTTGAAGACTCATGCGATCCTCCATTCTATGGCTCTGTGACAAACTCATGATGACATAGACTTGGGGGCTTGTCGAACCCTTGCAAAGGGCTCTAGTGAAGAATTGCCAAAATGTAATTGCGCAACGAGATACAAGATTGCGCTACCCAGGGGACGGGGTCGATGCCGAAGCTGGACATGCTACAGGAACTGCAGCTGCGCACGCAGTTGCAGACCTTCATTCAGCAGCACCGCGACCTTGATACCGCAATTCTCTCGCTCGAGGAAACCGGCAAGAGCGATCCCCTGCAGCTGCGCCGCCTGAAGAAGATGAAGCTGGACCTGAAGGACAAGATCCTGCGCATCGAGAACATGCTGATCCCCGACATTATCGCTTAGACAATTTTATCGCACAGATCGGAAATACAATTGACGACCGTTACCTCGCCCGTTGCCATCATCATGGGAAGCCAGTCCGACTGGGCCACGATGAAGCATGCAGCCCAGACGCTCGACGCTCTCGGCATCGCGCATGACGATCGCATCGTCTCGGCGCACCGCACGCCACAGCGTCTTTATGATTTCGCCACCACCGCGCGCGCGGAAGGTTTCAAGGTCATCATCGCGGGCGCGGGCGGCGCGGCCCACCTGCCGGGCATGACGGCCGCGATGACGAGCCTTCCGGTGTTTGGCGTTCCCGTCGAGTCGAAGGCCTTGTCGGGCGAGGATTCGCTCCTCTCGATCGTCCAGATGCCGGCGGGCATTCCGGTCGGTACGCTCGCCATCGGCAAGGCGGGCGCCGTCAATGCGGCCCTGCTCGCGGCAGCCGTGCTGTCGCTCGGTGATGAGGCCCTCGCCGGGCGTCTGGATGACTGGCGCGCAGCACAAACCGCCAGTGTGGCCGATCGCCCGAAGGATGACGTCTGATGGATATTCGCGACGCACTTCCCCCCGGCTCCACCATCGGCATTCTGGGCGGCGGACAGCTCGCCCGCATGCTGGCGCTTGCCGCCGGCAACCTGGGTTTCCGCTGCCACATCTTCGCGCCCGAAGCCGACAGCCCGGCCTTTGCCGTCTCCGCCGCCCGCACGGTGGCGCGCTACACCGACTTCGCCGCTCTCAAGACATTCTCGAATGCGGTCGATGTCGTGACCTATGAATTCGAGAATGTTCCCGCCGAAACCGCTTCCTTCTTCGCGGGCCGCGTACCGGTGGCGCCGGGCGTGGCAGCGCTTCAGACCGCCCAGGACCGCATCGCCGAAAAAACCTTCATTTCCGGCCTAGGCATTCCCGTCGCCCCGTTTGCCGATGTGGCGGACGTCGAATCGCTGGAAGCGGCGCTCGCGCTCATCGGCCGGCCTTCAATCCTGAAGACAAGGCGCTTCGGCTATGACGGCAAGGGCCAGACCCGTATCGACGAAACCAAGAGCGCAGCGACCGCCTTCGCCGAGATCGGCCAGCAGCCCGCGATCCTCGAGGGCTTCGTCCGCTTCGACAAGGAAATCTCCGTCATTGCGGCTCGCGGCTGGTCGGGCGAGGTGGCCGTCTATGATGTGCCGGAGAACCACCACGAGAACCACATCCTGAAAACCTCGACGGTTCCAGCCGACATCTGCCCCGAAGTCGCGGAGAAGGCCCGCAGCCTTGGCAGCCACATCATCGCTGCGCTCGACTATGTGGGCGTGATCGGGGTCGAGATGTTCGTCGCGGGCGAAGAGGTGATCGTCAACGAGATTGCGCCCCGCGTCCACAACTCCGGCCACTGGACCATGGATGGCTGCTGCGTGTCGCAGTTCGAGCAGCACATCCGGGCCATCTGCGGCTGGCCGCTGGGCTCCACCGAACGCCATTGCGACGTGGTGATGACCAACCTGCTGGGCGACGAAATCAACCGCTGGAAGGCCCTCGCAGCCGAACCGGACGTGCGGATTCACATTTATGGGAAGACGGAAGCCCGCCGGGGCCGGAAAATGGGCCATTTCAACCGCCTGACCCCTCGACAGGCCTGAAAACCTGTGCTACGCCGCCGCCCACGTTTGAAGCCCCATTGGGGCCTCTATACCCAAACTAAACCTTTTCGTCGGATCTCAGAGGTATCACTTGCAAGTCGTAGTTCGTGACAACAATGTCGATCAGGCCCTCAAGGCGCTCAAGAAGAAGATGCAGCGCGAGGGCATTTTCCGCGAGATGAAGCTCCGCGGCGCCTATGAGAAGCCCTCCGAGAAGAAGGCCCGCGAGAAGGCCGAGGCCGTCCGCCGCGCCCGCAAGCTCCAGCGCAAGAAGCTGCAGCGCGAGGGCCTGCTGCCGATGCCGAAGAAGGTCGAAGGCGCTCCGGCGCGCGGTCCCCGCGGACCGCAATAACAATTCCAGCCGAATTTTCGGATTTGAAGGCCGCCTCTCCCGGGAGCGCGGCCTTTGTTGTTTGACGGGCGCTATTTCCCGAAACGCCTGATCGACTCCTGAACACGCGCGACATAACCGGTCGCCTCCTGTGGATCGATCCGTTGGGCCGGCGGGCTCCTTCGCAATGGACTATACCCCAATCTCTCGAGACGCTTGGCCTGCGAGATTGAAAAGAACGCGTCGTCCTCATCCAGGAACCAGTTTTCCCAACCGCCTTGCTGGCCGGCCCTCAGGATTCGGCCAGCTTTGGGCGGCAGGTCGAAATCGCCGATCAACGGAAAGTCCAGATAGGCCTCGGTGGATGCCAGGTCGCGCTCCACGAAGGACTCATACTTGAGGGTATGGAAGTCCTTGTGCCGTTCAAGAATCGCGATAGGCAGGAAGGCGAGTTCACGCGCCTTGATCGCATACTCCGGGTTGAAACCCACCACGGGCGCTGCAATCCTGTAAAGATCGAGCAGGCTGAAGGACTGCGGTTCGCGCTCCTTGCTGGCGAGAGCATCCAGAAAGGCAGAGGCCGCCTCGGGCGCGGCTTCCCCAATGCGGGTGGCAGCGAGCCAGAGCAGCCGGCTCACTACCGTGTCGCGCGGATCGCGCACGATCATGATCCGCCGTCCAAAACCGGCGAGCAATGCCTCCGGCGACGGGAAAGTCTGGAGGCGCTCGCTCAGAACCTTGGTGATGGCATGGCTCCCGGAAAGCGATGCGAGTGCGTCTTCGGTCTTGGGCTCGAACAACCGCTGGAACGCGCAAGCATGATGGCGTTCGGCACTCTGGGCCACACAATGAAACAAGCCCGAGGTCCCGCTCTTTCCGGCTCCCAGAATGATGATCCGGGTCGGGCTTGCCGCTACGATCATGATTTTCCCATCTCATCCGTCAGCCTGGAATATGGCAGCTGCCTCATTTGCCGCAAACCGGTCACAACCTTCCACAAACCCGTAACACCAGCGTCCCATCCTTGCACGCATGTTCCCTTAGATAAACGTCAGATGAACGGCGCATTCAGTCTGGGTTCCAATCCGCCCCGCTAGTGTGGCCTCAACATCGAGACACCAGAGAGGGAACGACAACATGATCCGCTACACACTCTTCATCCTGACCATCCTCGGAACCGCTGCCGCCGCCACCGCGGCCGTCCAGCCCGCCGCCCTCGAGGTCTCCCCCGATCCGGTCAACCAGACCGTCATCGAGAAGAACAGCCCCTTTCCCGTCATGGGACCCATCACCGTCGAGGACTGCGCGGTCGAGGACTGCAGCGACGTCCAGAGCTGATCACGAAGATTTGTCGGGCGGCGACGCCAGGCAAGACCGGAGCGCGGGGCAGAAACTCTTTCAACGCCCCCTCTCAAGAGCTTGAAGTTCCGCGCTCCGGTCACGACATACTTTCTATCCCCAGGCAGTACTTCCCCCCCATCCCCTGCAAACGCTGCCTGCACCTGAGCCCCGGACCAAGGTCCGGGGCTTTTTCGTTCCCGTCGCCATCGCTGCAACACGCCCTACGTCTGTAATGATTCCTACAGGGGAACGGACTCGTGTGACCTACGTTACATCATTGTGAGCGGCGGCGGCTTACAAAGGCACCATATCGAGAGCAGCCGGATCTACCGGCTCGAACGGGAGAGGCCAGATGAAACGCTACACATTCTTCGTTCTGATCGTCCTCGGCTCGGCCGCCAGCGCCATCGCGGCGATCGCGCCCACGCAGCGCACCGGGCTTGGTGCCGAAGCCATCGGCCGGAACGTGACCGTGATCGAGAAGAACCAGGCCTTTCCACTGGTCGGTCCCCTCGTTGTCGAAGACTGCCTCACCGACGACTGCTCCGAATCCCGAGGCTGACGAATTCCCCTGGGCGGCCCATCCCCTGCAAGCAAAACCGCCCACACCTTGAAGACCCCGGTCACCTTCCGGGGTCTCTCTTCTTCCCCCGAAGGTGCTCGAATCTAAACGACAGATGAACGCAGAATTCAGCATCGGTTCGACCCTGAAAGTGCATCTTTTCTCCAACACCAGACGTTCTCTTGACGGAGACACCAAATGAAGACCCTGACCACATCGATTGTCCTCAGCGTGATGTTCCTCTCAGCCGGTGCCTTTGCCGGCAGCAGCCATCCCGCATCCACGGGCGCAGCGCTCCCCGCCACGCCGGTCGAGAACGTCACGGTCGTCAACAAGAACCAGGCCTGGCCGCCGGCCGGACAGATTTCGATGGACCCTTGCAGCATTCGCCGCTGCATCGGCATCTGAGAGTAGCCCATCTCTGGCGTGCCCTCGCCAGGGTAAATGCGGCGGAGCGATCCGAACAACAGCCCCCTCTCCGGATCGCTCCGCCGCCCCCACTCCAAGGTAAATGAAATGCGCGTCCTCATTGCGGTCCTCGCCTTCGCCACAACCACAACCCTCGCTCACGCGGAAGTGCGCAACTTCTTCTCGCCAGAGGTGAAGGGCGCGCGGGTCGATGCCTGCCTCTCGGATGGCGCCTGCGGCAAGCCGGCGGCGGATGCCTTCTGCAAGGCCGAAGGCTACGACCACGCCATGATTTTCCAGCGCGAGAACGCCGCCAGCACGCGCATCATCGACTCGGGCCAGGCCTGCTCGGATGGGTCCTGCACCGCATTCCGGCAGGTGAAGTGCTTCACCAGCAAGAGCGATCTGGCCTCCCTGCAATAGGTTTCGAGCCTTTGGCACCAATGCGGGCCAGGCCTGAGGCGTGCACAACAGGCGATAATCCCTTGGCACGCTGCGCTGCATTGTGTAGGGAAACCAAAATTCAGGTTTCCCCGACATGCCCAAGCGCACTGACATCAAATCCATCCTCATCATCGGGGCTGGACCGATCATCATCGGCCAGGCCTGCGAATTCGATTATTCAGGTACGCAAGCCTGCAAGGCCCTGAAGGCCGAGGGCTACCGCATCATTCTGGTCAATTCGAACCCGGCCACGATCATGACGGACCCCGATCTGGCCGATGCAACCTATATCGAGCCGATCACACCGGAAGTCGTCGCGCGCATCATCGAGAAGGAACGCGCGCTCCGCCCCGATGACAAGCTGGCACTGCTGCCGACCATGGGCGGCCAGACGGCCCTCAACACCGCGCTGTCACTCAACAAGATGGGCGTGCTGGAGAAATACGGCGTCGAACTGATCGGCGCCAAGGCAGAAGCGATCGACAAGGCAGAGGACCGCGAGCTGTTCCGCGAGGCCATGAAGAAGATCGGCCTTGAAACGCCAAAATCCATGTTGGCCAACGCCTCCAACGCCAAGGATGCCGACAAGGAGCTCTACCAGTCGAAGGTCGAAGCACTGAAAACGAGCGGCGGCGATCTCGACGCGTTCGAAAAACTCTGGGCCGCCGAAGAGCCCGAGCGCATGCGGAAGTACCGCAACCGCGCCATGGTCGAAGCCTTCGAGGCCATGCTCGAAGTGGGCCTCCCCTGCATCATCCGCCCCTCCTTCACCTTGGGCGGCACTGGCGGCGGCATCGCCTACAACCGCGAGGAATTCTTCGACATCGTAGAAAAGGGCCTCGACGCCTCCCCCACCGCCGAAGTGCTGATCGAAGAGTCGGTCCTGGGCTGGAAAGAGTACGAGATGGAAGTCGTCCGCGACCATGCGGACAACTGCATCATCATCTGCTCGATCGAGAACGTCGACCCGATGGGCGTCCACACCGGCGACTCGATCACAGTCGCCCCGGCGCTGACGCTGACCGACAAGGAATACCAGATCATGCGTAACGCCTCGATTGCGGTGCTGCGCGAGATCGGTATCGAGACGGGCGGCTCCAACGTGCAGTTCGGCGTCAATCCCGCCGATGGCCGCCTTGTCGTCATCGAGATGAACCCGCGCGTATCGCGCTCATCTGCTCTCGCCTCCAAGGCCACGGGCTTTCCCATCGCCAAGGTCGCTGCCCGGCTTGCCGTCGGCTACACACTGGACGAACTCGCCAACGACATCACCGGCGGCGCCACTCCGGCCGCCTTCGAGCCGACCATCGACTATGTGGTGACGAAGATCCCACGCTTCGCCTTCGAGAAATTCCCCGGCGCCTCGAACACCCTCACCACCGCCATGAAGTCGGTGGGTGAAGTGATGGCCATCGGCCGCTCCTTCCAGGAATCGATGCAGAAGGCGCTCCGCGGCCTCGAAACCGGGCTGACCGGCTTCAATGAAGTCGAGATCGCCGGTGCTGGCGAAGGCGACGACAAGAACGCCATCCGTGCCGCACTCGGCACACCCACGCCGGACCGTATCCTCAAGATCGCGCAGGCCTTCCGGCTTGGAGCAACCGTCGCGCAGGTGCAAGAGTCCTGCAAGTACGAGCCGTGGTTCCTCCGCCAGATCGAGGAGATCGTGCGGATGGAAGAGAAAATCCGGGAACGCGGCCTTCCGAAGGACGCTCACAACCTCAAGAAGCTCAAGGCCATGGGCTTTTCCGACACGCGGCTGGGCCAGCTCGTGGGCCTGTCCGAAGACAAGGTCCGCAAGCACCGCCACAAGCTGGCGGTCCGCCCCGTTTACAAGCGCATCGACACCTGCGCGGCCGAGTTTGCCTCCCCCACCGCCTACATGTACTCGACGTATGACGCCGAGAACGAGGCGCACCCCTCCGATCGCCAGAAGATCATCATCCTGGGCGGCGGGCCGAACCGCATCGGCCAGGGCATCGAATTCGACTATTGCTGCTGCCATGCCTGCTTCGCGCTGCATGACGCAGGCTACGAGTCGATAATGGTCAACTGCAACCCGGAGACGGTGTCCACCGACTACGACACCTCCGACCGCCTCTATTTCGAGCCGCTGACAGCCGAGGACGTGCTGGAGATCATCCACACCGAACAGTCGAACGGAACGCTGAAAGGCGTCATCGTGCAGTTCGGCGGCCAGACGCCGCTGAAGCTGGCGCAGGCGCTCGAAGACGCGGGCGTCCCCATCCTCGGCACAACGCCCGATGCCATCGACCTCGCCGAAGACCGCGACCGCTTCTCGAAGCTCCTGAAGAAACTGAAGCTCCGCCAGCCCGAGAACGGCATCGCCTACTCAGGCGAGGAAGCCAAGAAGATCGCCAAGCGCATCGGCTTCCCGGTCGTCATCCGCCCGTCCTATGTTCTGGGCGGCCGCGCCATGGAAATCGTCAAGGACGATGCGCAGCTCCAGCGCTACATCACCGAGGCCGTGGTCGTCTCGGGCGACAGCCCCGTGCTCATCGACAGTTATCTCTCGAATGCTACCGAAGTCGATGTCGACGCGATCTGCGACGGCAAGGACGTCTTCATCGCGGGCGTCATGGAGCACATCGAGGAAGCCGGTATTCATTCCGGCGACTCGGCCTGTTCGCTGCCGCCCTACTCGCTGAAAGGCCCGGTCATTGCCGAGATGGAACGCCAGACGAAAGTCATGGCGCTCGCCTTGAACGTCGTCGGGCTGATGAACGTGCAGTTCGCCATCAAGGACGGCGAGGTTTACGTTCTCGAAGTCAATCCGCGTGCGTCGCGCACGGTGCCCTTCGTGGCGAAGGTGATCGGCATGCCCGTCGCCAAGATCGCCTCGCGCGTGATGGCGGGCGAGTCTCTCGCCAGCTTCAAGCTGAAGCAGAAGAAGCTCGCACATGTCGCTGTAAAGGAAGCAGTTTTCCCGTTCAACCGCTTCCCCGGCGTCGATGTGCTGCTCGGGCCCGAGATGCGCTCCACGGGCGAAGTCATGGGCCTCGACATGACCTACGACATGGCCTTCGCCAAGAGCCAGCTGGGTGCTGGAATGCGGATGCCGCAGACGGGCACTGTCTTCATCTCGGTCAAGGATGCCGACAAGGCGAAGATTCTGCCCGCCATGAAGAAGCTCGTCGAGATGGGCTTCAAGCTGGTCGCCACCGGCGGCACGCAGCGCTATTTCGAGGAGAAGGGCGTTCCCTCCACCAAGATCAACAAGGTGCTCGAAGGCCGCCCGCATGTGGTGGATGCCATCAAGAACGGGCAGATCCAGCTGGTGCTGAACACCACCGAGACCCGCTCGTCGCAGTCGGACTCGAAGCCCATCCGCCAGACGGCTCTGATGCAGAAGGTTCCCTACTACACCACATTGCCCGGCATCCTCGCCGTCACCAAGGCCATCGCCGCCCAGAAGGAAGGCCGCCTCGACGTGAAGCCGCTGCAGGATTACTTCTGAACGGAGAGCGGCGGCGCACTGCCGCCGCTGTTTCCATTACCAACTTGTCATGAAGATTTTTTAATGACTCCCTGATGGACTAATACGGCAAGTCCTCCGTTTGAGACTGTGCAACCCTCAATTGGAGAACTTCCCATGGCAAATCCCATCATCCCGAATGACATCAATTCGGCTGAACCAGCGCTGCGCAGTGAATTCATCAGCTATATCGAGCAGCTGATCGACGCGGCGGAGCCCGCCACCCGGCCCTCGGAGAACAACGACCTTCTCAAGGGCAATGCGAACGCCAACTCCATCAACGGCCGGTCCGGCAATGACGTGATCTTCGCCTATAGCGGCAATGACACGGTGTTCGGCAATTTCGGCAATGACTATATCCAGGGCATGGATGGCGATGACATCATCGATGGCGGCGACGGAAACGACTTTGTCTTCGGCGGCACTGGAACCGACAGCCTGAACGGACGCGATGGCGATGATGCCATGTTCGGCGGTGACGGCAATGACGAGATCACCGGCGAGAACGGCAATGACTGGCTGTATGGCAACATCGGCAATGACGTCCTGAACGGAAGCGAAGGCAACGACATTCTTGACGGCGACGCGGGCCGCGATACGCTCAACGGCGGCACCGACAACGACGAACTCCATGGAGATGGCGGCGTCGACATTCTGAATGGACAGGACGGCAACGACTTCATCGAGGGCGGCGCCGGTGCTGACACCCTGTCGGGCGGCGCTGACGACGATATCTACTACTACGCATCGACAGCGCATGGCCGCGACCGCATTCTCGACTTCAACACCGACCAGGACCAGTTCCACTTCAAGGCCTCGGCCTTCGGCGTCGAAGGCGGCTACGATGTGGTGGAGGGGCTGACCTTCATCGCCAACAACAATCCCTTCGCACAGACCGACGATGCGACGGTTCTCTACGAGACCGACACCGGGCGGCTCTACTTCGATGGCGACGGCACGGGCGCAGGTGCTGCCGTGCTGATCGCCAGGATCCAGGGCGCGCCTACGGTAGGTGACGACGACATCATCTTTGTCTAGTTGAGTGCGGCGTTCCGCAACAATCCGATCCACCGCTCGATCCGGGCGCGGTTGACCCCAAGGTCGCTGCGCCCGAGTTGCGAGCGGGAATAGATCAGCACGGTGGAGCCGCCATCCGGCAAGGCCACCACCTTCACGTTGATCGTGTCGGGATAGCGCATCAACCGGCTGCGCTGCACATAGCGAAGCGTGCCTTGCGCTTCGTCGCTGGAAATCTTCTCCAACCCCGGCTCACCCTTGACCGCAGTCTCCACGGCGCGGACGATCTCAGGCACATCACGCGCGAACACCGGCGCTTCGATATCGGGTCTTGCGCCACAGAATTCCGGGCGGCAGGCCAGCGCATCATTGGGCGTATCGCGCCGCTGCAAGGTTGTGAAGTCAACGTCTCCGAGGTCAGCCGGCCCGAAGCGCTCCCACACACGCTCCGGCCCGATTGCGAAAAAAGCGCCCGCAGCAACTGCCGCTCCGGCAGCGATGATGAGGGGTATGGTGACGAGGAGACCGAAGCGATTTGCCATCGCCAGTCACTCGCGTATCTGCTCCGCGACTGCAAGGCTGATGATCACGCCATGTTGGCTGTGGTCGGGTCCATCATCGTCTTGATCTCGGTAATCTTCGTCGCCGGAAAGCCCGAGAGTTCAGCGTGGCGGCGGATCATCTCTTCGTTGGTGGCGAGATAGACGCAATGCGTGCTATCCGCCGACACGTAGGATTCGATCCACTGGACGTAAGGGCTCAGTTCCGCCAGTGCCGCGTTGCTCTTTGCCGCCGCATCGCAAAGCTGTGCCGCGGTCAATCCGCCCACGCCGGGCAGTGAACGTTCGATGATGTACTTGCGCATGTACCGTCTCCTGTTGCTGATGAATTGGCCGTTTCCTTGAGTATCAGAAGTGCCGGCGCATGATTTCGCGGCTGAGATCCGAACCGCCACGAAGCGAGTGACCGCGATACAGAACGGGGTTCAAGTCGAGTTCGCCGAGATCGTGGCGGAGCCGTGCCGGCAGGAACTCCGCTTCGCTTCGCGCATCATTGGCGAGCCGCGGCAGGAAGGGCCTCATTGCAGCCGTTGCGATGCCGGACAGGACTGAGGCCATCGCTGAGAGGTTGGAAGTGTTGCTGAGGGTCTTTGCCATTTTCGGTCTCCGTCGCTTGCGTTTGCTCTGCTCTTCGATGGTCTGAAATTGCCGGAGCCGGCCCGCGAAGGGAAACGAGTTGCATAAATCTGGCCCATGAGTGATCCTCATGAGCATGGCGCTTCCTGTCGGGCTCGACCTGGATTTGCTGCGCACCTTCGTCGCAATCGCCGAAGAGAAAAGCTTCACGCGCGCCGCCGATCGCGTCGGGCGCACGCAGTCCGCCGTGTCACTTCAGATGCAACGGCTTGAAACCGTTCTCGAGCAGACCCTGCTTGATCGTGGCAAGGGCGGCAGCGTGGAACTGACCCACCAGGGACACTACCTTTTGGGCCGAGCCCGCGAAATCCTCGACCTCAATGACGATATTCTGAAGTCACTCCGCGCTGCGCCGGTTCACGGCACAATCCGTCTCGGGATCGCGGAGGAAGTCGCGGAGCGCTATCTCCCCCGCGTTTTGGAACACTTTTCCGAACAAGCCCCTTCAGTCGAAGTTCAGGTCGTGAGCTCGGCAGCCTGCATTCTGGCGACTCAATTCAAGGCGGGCGACCACGATCTGGTCATCCTGGATCGCGGTCTTGAACCGCGGCAGTGGCCAGCGACAGAAATCTGGCGCCAGCCGATGCGCTGGATCACCTCCGACGAACATGGCCAGCACATGCGCGATCCGCTGCCATTGGTTGTGTCCCCCGCGGATTGCCCCTGGCGGCCGCCATGGCTCTCCGAATGCCTTTCACGGGGAATCGCGACCCGCACCGTCGATCAGGCTGGCAGGAAGTTCAAGATCGTCAATTCCGCGAGCAGCACTGCAGGGCAATTCGCGGCGGTCTCGGCAGGATTGGCGGTCGCGGCCTCTATGGCGGTCTGGTCCCTGCCTCCGGGGCTCCGGGCCGTCCGCGATGGTGAGGGGCTGCCATCGCTCCCTGATGCAAGCTATCTCATGCTGAAGGCACGCGATCCCCGCCAACCGATGACCGATATGCTGGCGGCCGCGATTTCTGCGGTTTTTGGGTCCGTCCCCCCCTCCCCCTTGAAATTTGCCCGGTTTTGATCCATCTTCCTGCTTCGCCCGGCAAGATACGGACTTTCCGTATAGCCGGGCGTGCGCTTTTCCGAAACACCGACGAGCACATGTCGCCGGGCTCACCTGCCCGGTGGGACGGCAAGAACTGGACAAGACTGGACGAGATCGATGGAAAAAGTTCCGATGACCGCCGGCGGCCACGCCGCCATGATGGAAGAGGTGAAGCACCTCAAGTCCGTGGAGCGCCCGCGCATCATCAAGGCCATTGAGGAAGCCCGCTCGCACGGCGACCTGTCCGAGAATGCCGAATACCACGCCGCCAAGGAGCAGCAGGGCTGGACCGAGGCCCGTGTGGCCGAACTCGAGGACAAGCTGTCCCGCGCCGAGATCATCGACATCACCAAACTGTCGGGTGACACCGTCATGTTCGGCGCCAAGGTGACGCTGATCGACGAGGAAACCGACGACAAGACCTCCTATCAGATCGTCGGCGAGTTCGAGGCTGACGTGAAGAAGGGCAAGATCTCCGTGTCGTCTCCCATCGCCCGCGCCATCATCGGCAAGAAGAAGGGCGACTCGGTCGAGGTCAACACGCCCGGTGGCGGCAAGTCCTACGAAATCGCCAAGGTCACCTGGGCCTGAGCCGGAAATCTTCCCGGCGCTTCAGGGCCGTTCACCGGCAATCGGTTCCGGTGCTGCAAATGCCAGAGGTCTCCTGCCGGGCCGGATTCACGATGGACTGCGCCGGGCCTTGAAGCGGTTGAGCGTGCCATAGACCACGAAATAGCAGATCAGGCCGCAGATGGTCCCGAGCATCAGGCCGCCCAGGACCATGGGCCATAAGACTGGCTCGACGCTTTTCCACAGCGTGATCAAGAATGCGATGGGACCATCCGTGAAGAACCCAACGTACTCGTCCATCGTGAGCGTCACCTTATCCTTCGCACTCATGCCAAGGATTTGCGCGCCCAGATTGTAGCTCGCGATCCAGATGAACGGGAATGTAATCGGGTTGCCGACAACAGTCCCCACTGCCGAAGCGATCAGATTTCCCCGCAGCACAAGTGCCGTCAGCGCCGCCAGAATGAAATGCAAGCCGATGAAGGGCGTGAATGACGCGAAGGCCCCCGCAGCAAAGCCGATCGCCAGTGTATGCGGGCTCACGTTCATGCGCGCCAGCCGGTGCATGCGGTAGGCCCAGGCCCTGCGCACGCCGATCGAGGGCCAGCAGAACTCCCTGAGCTTCCTGCCGATCGATTGCTTCTCTCGCGCTGCAAACATGACCACGAATTACGCTCCAGACCTTCAGTTCAGTGACCGTGTAGATACATCACATAGGAATTGAACAGATAGATAATGAAAAGAGCAATACTGATCCAGCCGGCGAGACCAAGAAGCTTCGAGGGTGGCCGATACTGCAGGCCAATGACGAACAGGCCGGTCATGATCACGGCCGAAACGGCCGATACGGCGTGGGTCGGAGATACAGCCGCAAGGATTGGCCCCTTGAAGTAGAGCGCATCCTCCACCGCCAGCACCACCATGTTGAACATGTTGCTACCGAGAAGCCCGGCAACCGCCATGTTCAGTGCGCCCATGCGGACTGCCGCGACCGTTACGGCAAGTTCGGGAAGCGATGTGGCTGCTGCAATGAGAAGCGTGCCGACGAAAGTCCGGTTCCAGCCCATGGCTTCCGCAAGGCCGTTGCCCGCAAAAGGCAACGCGATGCCAGCCGCAACGATAACCGCCGCGGCCAGCGCATAGCGCCTGTAGGCCATGGCAATCGTCACGTCAGGATAGCGCTCCACCACCTCTTCGGTGAATTCTTCATGATGCGTCCGCTCGTAAGTGAACACGGCCCTCACCCCGGCAAGGTAGAGAAGTACCATCACGATCGATGATGCACCGACATGCCAGACTGGTATCAGCAGCCCGCTCGCGGCGAGCAAGATGCTCGTCGCGGCAAAACCCACCAGCACGACGCCGAAACCTGACGTGATGATGTGGCCGGCATTGGCACGCGAGTAAACCGGCGCACCGCGCAGCATGAAATCCACGACCATCAGGATCATGAGATTGAAGACGCAGCTACCCATCACGTCGCCAACCGCGATGTCGGGAAGATCCCACAGGAGCACGGCGCTGCTCCCGGTCGCCAGTTCGGGCAGCGACGTGACCGTGGCAATGAGGACGATCCCCACCCAGCTTCCAGTCATGCCCGTTCGCTCGGCAATGATATCGCTGTTGCGCGAGACATGAGGCCCCGCGGCGGCGATGACAGCCGCGATTGCGATGAACAGCAGCCAGTAGCCAGTCGCCCCCAGAACCATCCTCAGTGAACGATCGTCATGGGACAGATCGATTTCTGAAGCACGTCCAGCCCAAACCTGACATGGCAACACGGGCTGACCGGGACGTGACCTGTTGCGCCGGTGCGGAACCTTCCACAGCACGCCGGATATTGGAAGCCGGCCAACGGCATTTCCCTCACTGGATTCACGGACCCAGTATGAGGGATGGTGAAAACCGCCGCAACCCTACTTGGCGGCCAGCGCCTTCTCGACTGCCGCCGTGATCTTGGGTCCGGTCGGCTTGGCTTGTGTCGAGTACCATCCGGCAAACCTGCCATCTGCCCCGATCAGGTATTTGTGGAAGTTCCACTTCGGCTGGCCGGCCTCACCCGCCTGCTCACCCGCCCACGTGTAGAACGGATGCGCGCCGCTGCCCTTCACCACAGTCTTGTCGGCCAGCGGAAAGGTCACGCCATAGTTGATCTTGCAGAAGGTTGCGATCTCCTGCGCGGTGCCCGGTTCCTGCTTCCCGAAATCGTTGGACGGCACACCCACGATGACGAGGCCCTTGTCCTTGTAGGCTTGCCAGAGCTCTTCCAGCCCCTCGTATTGCGGGGTGTATCCGCATTCGGAGGCGGTGTTGACCACGAGCATCGGATGGCCTTTGAATTGCGCCAGCGGCAGGGGCTTGCCATCGATGCCGGTGAGCGTGAAATCATAGGCGGTCGTTTCGGCCATGGCGGATGTACCCGTGAACAGGATCAGTGCGGCAATCGATAACAGGTTTCGCATCATACTGTAACGCCAAAGGTCCCGCGCCGGATCGCTGTCATTTCCGGGTGAGCACATGCCGCGCCCCGAATAGCACCAGACCGGCAACGAGCCCCCAGAAAGCCGAGCCGACGCCGCCGATGCTGAGGCCGCTGGCGGTGACCAGAAATGTGACAAGCGCGCTCTCGATGTCGCGTGGCTCTTTCATCATGGCGGTGACGCCTCCCATGAGGGGAGAGAACAGCGCCAGCCCGGCGATTGCGGTGATGAGATCCTTCGGCAAGGCGCCCAGCACCTGCACGAAGCTCGCGGCCATCAGGCCGATCAGGCCATAGAAGACGAGATACGGCCAGGCCACGAGCCAGCGCTTTCCCGAATCTGGATGGCAATCGGGGCCAGTCACGATTGACGCCGTGATTGCCGCCATGTTGATGGCGTGACTGCCGAAGGGCGCCAGAAGCGACGAGGTCACGCCGGTGACGACAAGCGCGGGCTGTACCGGCGGCTGATAGCCCGAGGCCCGCAGCACCGCGAAGCCAGGCAGGTTCTGCGACGCCATGGTGACCAGGAACAGCGGCACCCCGATGGAGAGGATCGTCTGGAGGTCGAAGGTCGGTGTCGTCCACTCCAGCGCGGTGATCCCGAAGCTACAGCAATCACCCGCGAAGCTGCCACTGAACGCCGCCATGGCGACGCCAGCCACCACGACGACGGGAACCGCATAGAGCGGATAGGACAGCCGGAGCCCGAAGAACACAATGACGAGCGGCAGCACGAAGAGTGGCATGGCCATGGCAGCGCCCGGAACGCCCAGCGTGTAGCGCAGCAGCACGCCCGCCAGCATCGCTGCGGCGACGGGCGCCGGAATTTTCTCGATCGCCCTTTCCAGAGGCTTGATGAGGCCCGCCACCACCATGAGAAGCCCCGCCACGACGAATGCGCCAAGCGCGTTCTGGTAGCTGACACCCGACCCGCTGGTGGCGATGAGGACCGCGCCCGGCGTGGACCACGCCGTGATCATCGGCATCTTGTAACGCCACGACAGGATGAAGGACGAGACAGCCATGCCGATGCAAAGAGCTGCTGCCCACGAGGCCTGTTGGCTGGGCGTGGCACCCACGGCGCGCGCCGCCTCCATGATGAGGAGGATGGTGGAGGCAAAGCCCACCACCACGGCTGTGAGGGTGGACGAAATGAGGCTGAACCAGCCTGAACGCGATGAGCTGAGCGGCGTGTCGGTCACGGTATCGGAACTCCAGGCTCGTATTTGGCCACGCGCATGATCAGCGTGGTCTTGACGTTCTCGACGTTGGGCGCAGCGGTGAGATCGCGGATGATGAAATCCTGCAGGGCGGAGAGGTCTGGCGCCACGCATTTCAGCAGGAAGTCGGCCTCGCCCGAGATCGCATAGGCCTCTCGTACCAAGGGCCAGCTGGCCACAAGGCTGGCAAAGGCCTTGAGTTCGGTTTCCGCCTGGCTCTTCAGGCCCACGAAGGCGAACATCCTCACGTCGAACCCGAGCTTTTCTGCATCGAGCAGCGCCCGATACCCCGTGATGACGCCCGCCCGCTCCAGCGCCTGAACGCGCCGCAGGCAAGGCGGCGGCGACAGGCCCACCCGGCCCGCCAGGTCGACGTTGGTGACGCGGCCATCCCGTTGAAGCTCGCGCAGGATCTTCCAGTCGGTGGCATCGAGACTGATCGAAGGACTCATGATCGGGCTTTAGCAAGCCCCAAGCCCGAACGCGACAGGGCAGCCTGCGATTAGGGGTTGCTTAACGGGCGATATGCAATTTTAATTTGTGTAAAATCCATGAATACACCATATGATTGCATTCGGCTGGACGGGAACGTCTCATTGATGGCGGGAGCTTTGTCGCCCCGGACCTGTCGATGACCATGGCTTTGCGGCATCTGCGAGCGATGCTGAATGCCATGCGTCATGGCATCATTCTCATGCGCCCGGACGGCACTGTCGAGACCTGCAATACCAAGGCCCTGGACCTGCTGCAACTTCCGGCCTCGTTGGCGGACACTCCGTTCAATCTCGCCACCGAGATATCAACAGTGTGGGGCCCAAAAGTACATGTCCACGATGGACACCGCGCTGCCCTGTTCAAGTGGGAAGACGGACGCATGGTCGACATCCACGTCGACCGGGTCGCCGCAGGCGGCATCGTCATGCTCATCGAAGACGTGACCGAGGAACACCATCGGGCACAACTCTTGCGGCGTACCGAGGAAGAGTATCGCAGCCTTTTCGAGAATGCCGTTTACGGCGTGTATCGGGATACGCTGGATGGCCAGCCGGTTCGCGCCAACCCCGCCCTCGTGAAATACAACGGCTACGACAGCGAGGAGGAGTACATCGCCGCAATCCGGGCGCGCGGAAGCGGATGGTACGTCGATCCCGACCGTCCCCGCGTCTTCCAGCAGATGATGAAGGCAGAGGGCCGCGTCCGCGATCTTGTCTCGGAAATCTACCGCCACAAGACGCGCGAGAAACTCTGGATCACCGAAAACGCATGGTACGTGATGGGACCGGACGGAGAGCCGCTCTATATCGAGGGGACGATACTCGATGCCAGCGAGCGCGTGCGCAGCATGGTGGAGGTGGAACGCCAGGCCAATACGGACCCTTTGACCGGCGCGGTAAGCCGCTTCCATTTCATGAACAAGCTGAGGGACCTGACGCGCGATGCGGGCAGCATCTTCGTGCTGTTTTCGATCGACCTCGACCGCTTCAAGGAAGTGAACGACATTCTCGGCCACGCCGCAGGCGACACCGTTCTGAAGGCGGTCGTGACACGGCTGCGCGCCATCGTCGGGCAAGCCGCCATCATCGCCAGACTGGGAGGTGATGAATTCGCCGTGATCGCCCCCGGCAATGACGCCGCCCTCAAGGCCGACATGACTGCGCAGGAGATCGTCCGCATGCTGAGGGTTCCCGTCAGCATTGTGGGGCAGACGGCGTCAGTGGGCGCCAGCGTCGGTATCGCCCTCTACCCCGGCCACGCGGCGAACGCCAAGGAACTGCTGAACCATGCAGACCTGGCGCTCTACCAGGCCAAGGCGAGCGGACGCGACCGTGCCTGCTTCTTCGACCACGCACTCAAACAGCGCCAGGCACGGCGGCAGGCGCTCGAGACCGAACTGCGCGAGGCGATCCCGGCCGACCAGCTTGAACTCTACTATCAGCCAATCGTAGCGGCGGAGACTGCGCGTGTCGTCGGCTATGAGGCCCTCATGCGCTGGAACCATCCGCGGCGCGGGTTGCTGGGGCCAGGCGAATTCATCCAGATGGCGGAAGACGCTGGGCTGATGGGCGAACTCGGCAACTGGGCCATCGACAGGGCCTGCCGCCAGATCGCACGCCTGCCGAAGGACGTTTCGGTCGCCGTGAACGTCTCGCCCAACCAGTTCCGGTCGTCCGGCATTGTCAACGCGGTGAAGATGGCACTGAAGACCGCGGGGCTTGCAGGCAGCCGGCTGACACTCGAAGTGACCGAGACGGTGATCCTCTCGGGCGAGAGCATCGCGTCGCACGTGATGGACGAGTTGCAAGGCCTTGGCGTCAAGCTGGCGCTGGACGACTTCGGCACCGGATACAGTTCCCTGAGTTACCTCCAGCGCTATGCCTTCTCGAAGGTCAAGATCGATCGATCCTTCGTGGCTGGAATCGATCTCAAGCCGAAGAACCTGTGCATCATCCGCGCCATCATAAGGCTGGCGCAGGACATGGGCATGGATGTCATTGCCGAGGGAATCGAGACCAATGCGCAAGCGCAGATGCTGAGAGCCGAAAACTGCGGCTACATGCAGGGCTATCTGTTCGGCAAGCCCAAGGCCTTTCTTGACGTTGCGGCGGACTATGTCGTCCAGGACCTCCGGAAGGTGGTTGACAGATCCATCATTACGGCACCGGGCCACACGGCTGCGAAGCGGACTGTTCACAAGCACTTGTAGCGGCCTTGTCGTACGCCCTAAATGAGCTATGTTATTTTCTCATAGCATCCTGGAGGCCACAATGTCCGCCCGTCACGCCCGGGTCCTGATCCTCGGATCGGGTCCTGCTGGTTACACAGCCGCAATCTACGCCGCTCGCGCCATGCTGAAACCCCTGCTCGTGCAGGGCATCCAGCCGGGCGGCCAACTCACCATCACCACCGATGTCGAGAACTATCCCGGATTCGCAGACGTGGTGCAGGGGCCGTGGCTGATGGAGCAGATGAAGGCGCAGGCCGAGCATGTGGGCACCGAGATCGTGTCCGATACAATCACGGAGGTCCGCCTCAACGACAAGCCGATCTGGCTCAAGGGCGACTCGGGCCAGGAATACACCTGCGACGCGCTCATCATCTGCACGGGCGCACAGGCCAAGTGGCTGGACCTTCCTTCCGAGCAGGCGTTTCGCGGTTTTGGCGTGTCGGCTTGCGCCACTTGCGACGGGTTCTTCTACCGCAACAAGCGCGTTGTCGTGGTGGGCGGCGGCAACACTGCCGTCGAGGAGGCATTGTTCCTCACGAATTTCGCCAGCGAGGTGATCGTCGTTCACCGGCGCAACGAGTTCAAGGCCGAGCGCATTCTCCAGAACCGCCTCTTCGCACACCCCAAGATCAAGGTGATGTGGGATTCGGCATTGGCAGATGTTCTGGGCACGGACAATCCCAGGGGCGTCACCCACGCGCGCATCAAGAACGTCAAGACCGGCGACATGGAAGACGTGGCCGTCGACGGCATCTTCATCGCCATCGGCCACAGCCCGGCAACCGAACTCTTCAAGGATCAGTTGCCGTTCAAGCAGGGCGGCTACCTGATCACCGAACCGCGCTCCACGCAGACAGCCATCGAAGGCGTCTATGCGGCAGGCGACGTGACGGACGACATCTACCGGCAAGCCGTCACGGCCGCCGGAATGGGCTGCATGGCTGCTCTCGAGGCGGAACGCTGGCTCCACACAAGAACGGAGCTACGCCATGCCGCTGAGTAATGTAATGGACTGGGACAAGCTGAGGATATTCCACGCGGTGGCCGACGCCGGAAGCTTCACCCACGCAGGGCATGAACTGGGCCTTTCCCAGTCCGCCGTCAGCCGCCAGATCAGCGCATTGGAAGATGCCCTGAACGTGCCTCTCTTCCACCGCCACGCGCGCGGCCTCATCCTCACCGAACAGGGCGAGATGCTGTACCGCACGGCGCATGAGGTATTCACCAAGCTCACCGCCGCACAGACGCGGCTGATGGATTCGAAAGAAAAGCCCTCGGGCGAACTCCGCATCACGACGACGGTTGGCCTGGGCTCCGTGTGGCTCACGCCCCGCCTGCGCGAATTCTCGGAAATCTATCCGCAGATCAACGTCACGCTGCTTCTGGATGATCGCGAACTCGATCTCTCGATGCGTGAGGCCGATGTCGCCATCCGCCTGAGAAGGCCAACCCAGCCCGATCTCATCCAGCGCAAGCTCTTCACCGTCCATCACCACATCTATGCCTCTGCCGAATACATCAAGAAGCAGGGCATCCCGAAGTCGATCGAGGAACTCGACAAGCACAAGATCCTCACCTTCGGCCAGGCGCCTACTTATCTGACCACCGTCAACTGGTTGGAGGCGGTGGGTAGGCCCGAGGGCGATCCGCGTCCCGTGGCGTTCCGCGTCAACAATGCCTATGGGCTGCGGCGTGCGGTGCAGGCCGGCATGGGCATCGCCTCGCTGGCGGACTACATCGTTCCGGAGGAATCTGGCCTCGTGCAGATCGACCTGCCCGTCGAGACGCCGGAGTTCGACACCTACTTCGTCTATCCGGAGGAACTGAAGGACACCAAGCGTGTCACTGTGTTCCGTGACTTCATCGTCGCCAAGGCGAAGGAGTGGAGCTTCTGAACCGGAGCTCCACCCGCCTCACAGGCTGAAGTCGGCGCCCGCGAAATTGACCACGCCCGTAACCTGAATCTGGAAGTCGGCATTCCCATCGCCATCGACTTCGCCTTCAATGACGGTGTTGCCGGAACCGGTCTGGAAGTATCGCAGCTTGCCCGCCTGGCCTGACTGGAAAGCTGCCGTCTCGATGAACTGGAAAGAGTCATTGTTGCCGCCAGCGATGGCATCGATGCCCTCGAGCGCGATGATGTCGCTGCCCTGATCGAAATCGAGAATGCGGTCGCGGCTGACGCCAACGGCACTGTCACTGACTGTCTCGAAGAAGAAGATGTCGGCATCCGCTCCGCCCGTCATGAAGTCCTGGCCCAGGCTTCCCATCAGGTAGTCGGCACCACCTCCTCCTGACAGCGTATCTGACCCCAGGATCCCGTACAGCACGTCGGACTGTGACGACCCTGTCAGAACGTCATCCGCGCCGCTTCCTACGATCACGATGTTATCGCCATTGGCGGCGTAGAAGAGGGGTGACTGCCAGTTGGTGAACGTCACGCCCGTCAGGTCGGTGTTCGGTCCCGCCAGGAACAGCGTGATGTCACCGGCCGATCCGGTGACACTGTTGATCTGCCCAGCCCCGGTGCCGAAAACCGAACCTTGAAACTGCACGGATGAATCGATCAGGAACAGCAGGCGTTCGATCCCGGAGATATTTGCGTTACTGAAGTCGAGATTGTCTTCCACGGCACCGCCGATGACGATCGTGTCCAGCGTTCCCGCGCCGCCATTGATAGTCTCGATGCCATCGAGTTCCTCCTCGACGGCATATGTGAACGTATCATTGCCGCTGCCACCGATCAGGGTGTCGGCGCCGAGCCCGCCAACAATACTGTCATCGCCGCCACCCCCTGACAGAACATTGGCGCCGTCATCGCCGGTGAGCGTGTCGTTGCCCTCGCCACCAGTCGCGCCCTCGAAGCCATCGATCGCATCGCCTGAAGCATCGCCTCCCCCCGAGACGGACTCGGTCGCAAGATTGATAGTTACGTCGAAACTCGAGCCGGCATAGCTCACGATGTCCTCACCGCTGCCGCCCGACAGCGTGTCGCCGCCCGGACCGCCGCGCACGACGTCGTTGCCGCCATTGCCCTGGATTGTATCATTCATCTCCGATCCGGTGATGGTGTCATCGGTAGCAAATCCCCCCATCATGAGGATCGTGTCATTGGAGCTCCACGACTGGAACATGACGACGGAGATATCGGCAGACCCCATCACCTGCAGGAGATCGACATTGCCGGCACCCGTCACCGTGGCGATTGAGGTGGCGCCGATTTGGCTGCCATTGATGACAACCGTGCTGCCAAGGTTGCTGAACTTCAAAGCTTCAACGTTGGCGATGGTGACAAGCCCAAGTTGATAGCTGCCGGTGTTTGAGGTGAGCTGGATTGTATCCAATCCTGAACCGCCGTTGACGCTCTCGCCAGCGGCGATGTCAGTGCCGCTGGAATAGAAGAACGTATCATTATTGGCGCCCCCGCTCAGCACATCAGCGCCGCCGAAACCGTAAAGACTGTCGTTGCCGCCCCGCCCGCTGAGGACATCGGCCAGGCTGCCACCGGCAATCGTCTCGGCCTGATTCGAACCCGTGATGGTGTTCGCAACACTGCCCGTGCCGCTGAGTTGCAGAATGTCGCTGCCATCGGTCCAGGAGGTGAAGCTGACACTGGTCAGATCGATTGCCGGACCGCTGATCGTGAGCCAGTCGAGATCGGCATGGCCGGTGACCGACGTGATGGCGCCAGCCCCGAAACAGCTGCCTGCAAAGCTCGCCTGCGCGACGGCATCGAACTCCAGCGCCTCGATGTTGCTGACCGTGGCCTTGTTGCGGAAATCATAGGTGATGCCGCCGGCCAGCAGGATCCTGTCGCTGCCGCCGGTCCCGCCGTCGAGTATCTCGCCCGACACGAGATGACTTTCGGATGTGTAGACAAACGTATCCTTGCCGGCACCGCCGTTCATCACATCGCGGCCCGAGCCGCCGGTGATGCTGTCGCTGCCATCCTTACCGTTGATGGTGTCGCGCTGCCTGGAGCCCGTGAGCGTATCATTGCCGTTCGTGCCATTGAGGGTGATGGAATCGCTAGTCGACCACGACACGAAACTCCAGTTGCTCGCGTTAAGCGAAGCGCCGTTCACCACCAGATGGTTGAAACCGGTGCTACCCTGGATTTCCACCGAGGTTAGAATGGGCGATCCATCGAACTGGGCCGCGGTGAAGGTCGCCGTCGCGGGGACCTGAATGCCATTGATGAAGCGGATGAGGTCGATGCCGGGGGTGAGTGCCAACCGGGAATAGTTGAAGGTCTGACTGATGGTCAGCGTGGCCATGATGCGCTCCGTTTCCGCGTCTTCCGGCCTCGTGATCTCTCAACACCACGCGAACGGCCCGGACGATTTCCGGGAGAATGGCCCCATCGTCAAGTCTAGGCAATTTACTCTCACCTTTCAAGCGGATCGTTTCGTCGGTGTCGCGGCCCCGGCATCCGTCACAGGTTCCAGTGACGTCATGTAGGGGCGGCATGGCACCCATGTATGAGCGCAACTTGCTGGAACAGCGACATGGGTTCATCTTTCTCATGCCGCGTTTACCGGCGCGGACTCAGCCGCCGTTGCTCCCTCCCCTTGCGATGTCGGCCTTTCGGCTCTTGTCCCCTCTTCCCCTGAGAGGTTGCGACTTGGGCGTCTCCCTCGCTTCCGAGGGAGTACGGGCAACTCAAGGCCGGTCCCGATGACCGGCCTTTTTCTTTACATGAACAGCTTTTCCGTCTCGAGTCCGGCGTAGAGTGACGCCACCTGCTCGCCATAGCCATTGTAGAGCTGCGTGGGGATGCGCTCGCCCGAGCCCAGTACCTGCTCGGTCTCCTGGCTCCAGCGCGGATGCGCCACCTCCGGATTGACGTTGGCCCAGAAGCCGTATTCGCTGGGGCCCAGCGTCTCCCAGAAGCTCACGGGGCGCTCGGCGGTGAAACTCACCCGCACGATGCCCTTAATGGACTTGAACCCGTACTTCCACGGCAGATGGAGACGGATCGGTGCCCCCATGCTGGCGGGCGCGGGCTTGCCATAGGCACCCGTGACCAGGAAGGCGAGGTCGTTGGCGGCTTCGGCCATGGTGATGCCCTCGACATAGGGCCAGGGATACCCGGTGAAGAAGCCCGGTTTCTGGCCGGGCGCCACATCCGGCTTGTTGAACGTCTCGAAACGCACATACTTCGCATTCGCGTTGGGCCTGGCGATTTCGAGAAGCCGCTTCACCGGAAAGCCCGTCCACGGCACCACCATGGACCACGCCTCCACGCAGCGGTGGCGATAGATGCGCTCTTCGAGCGTCACCTGCTTCAGGAGGTCGTCGATGCCGAGCGTCAAGGGCGCTTCGACCTCGCCGTCGATCACGATGTCCCACGGGCGCAGCGGCAGTTTTTCGGCAGCCGATGCGATCCGCTTGGACGACCCGAACTCGTAGTAGTTGTTGAACGTGGTGGCTTCCTCGGCCTCCGTCACCGGGCGGCCGGCATCGCCAAAGGCCGGATTGGTCTTGGCAGGATAGAGACCGGCAGATGGGTCCTCGGCCGCCAGCGCGGGCCTGCCGAATGCGGCGACGGCCCCTGCAGCAGCGACCCCGCCCATGAAAGACCGCCGGTTGAGAAACACATGTTCGGGCGTCACCTGTGACTCCCGGATGTCCCATCCTCGATTGCGCCTGATCAGCATGTCGATCGTCTCCCGTTGGAACTTGCAGCATAGGCCCTAGCCTTTAACGCACCAAATCAAAGCCCGATCACATCTCGGAGAAGGGATGTGACCCCAATGGCACCCCAATTGCAGTCTTGGGTTGATGTGACCCCATGTCCGGCTGGCTGTCACAGAATGCGACAGGGGCGGCGGTTTGGCGAAATATTTCTACAAGGGCCTGGGGCAAAGTCTCTTTGCGGCACAGGAAGGCGGCAGCTTGCGGGGCAGGATCGCAGCCAGAACCGCTGACTCCTTCACGATCCTCAATCCGGACGGAAGCAAGACGCACTATTCCGGGTCAGGGCTCGTCTGGAACAATGCCCTTGGCACCTTCACGGGCGGGACAATCACCGCGATCCGCCACAATGCCACGCCAGGTGTCCAGATCGACGCGATGACCGGTCTTGCCATGCCGGTCACCGCGCTCGTCCCGTTGCTCGAGGCCTCGGGTCCTTCGGCGGCCAGCGCATTGATTGGAGCCCTCCTCTCGGGTGACGATGTGCTGCACGCGAGGGCAGGCAATGACAGCCTTCAAGGTGCTGGCGGCAACGACACGCTTATGGGCGGTTCAGGCGCCGACCAACTCTCGGGCGGCACCGGCAATGACTGGGCTTCCTACCATGGCAGCGCCGCAGGTGTCAGGGTTGACCTCACCGCCGGCCGTGGCGATGGCGGAGATGCCCAGGGCGACACGCTCGACGGGATCGAGAACGTGCTCGGGTCGAATTTCGCCGACAGGCTCTCGGGAAACGGCCTCGCCAACTCGCTCTATGGGCTGGGCGGCGATGATGTGCTGATCGGCGGCGGCGGTAATGACGAATTGATGGGCGGCGCTGGAAGCGACACGCTGATCGGCGGTGAAGGCCAGGAATGGGCGAGCTACCGCTTGTCCTCCGGAGGAGTGAGAATCGATCTCTCGAACAAGACCGCGGCAGGAGGCGACGCCAGGGGCGATAAGCTTTCAGGCATCGAGAACATCGAGGGCAGCAATCAGGCGGATTGGATCGACGGCGACCGTGGCGCAAACTTGCTGTTCGGCCGCGGTGGCGAGGACTCGCTCTCCGGAGGTGGCGGGAACGATGTCCTCAAGGGCGACCAGGGCAAGGATTTTCTGCTCGGCGAGGACGGCAACGACCTGATTTTCGGGGGCAATGGCAACGACCTCATCGATGCCGGAACCGGCCGCGACATTGTGGTGGGCGGGCGCGGCAACGATGTGATCTATGGCGGGCCGGACCCCGATGTGATCGTCTTCGAACATGACTGGGAGGACCTGAACGTCCGTTATGACGGCAACGACTATTCGATCTGGGTCGAAGCCCCGGACGGCACCGATCATATCTTCAGCGCACTGACGATTGCGTCGGCCAACGGAACCTGGCGCTACGACGTGCCGACCGCCGCCTGGGTGATGGACTCGGACAAGACCAGCGCCGACTGGATATCAGACGGCATTTGACGACACCCGTTCCCGCGCCGCGCGTTCATGTCCGCGGCGCTTTGCATTCGCATCGGCCCTGAGGTGCCCCGCCGCCGAGCTCCAGGATACGGCGAGACACCGGAACGGATTAACCAGCCCTGGCTCAGGCGGCTTCAGCCTTGCGGCTCGCCACCACCTGCTCGGCCGCACGGCCCGTGAGCTCCGACATGTGGTCGAGGCTGAAGGTGAAGGTGCCGACGCCCGCAGTCGCAGATCGCAGCTCGATGATGAGCGAGGCCATCTCCGACTCCGGCATGTGCGCCTTCACCGTGTCCCAGCCTGGCCAACCCTCGCGGCCATCAAAGCCGAGAAGCTGGCCGCGGTGCCCGGTGACGATCTGGTTCACACGCGGCGTCGCGTCGCTCGGAACGTGAATCTCGACACTCACGATGGGCTCGAGCAGCACCGGCGAGCAGTTCGGCATGCCGTCCGTCATGGCGATTCGCGCGGCGGTCTTGAAGGCCATCTCGGAGCTGTCGACGTCGTGATACGAGCCGTCCGACAGGTTCACCGAGAAATCGACCACGGGAAAGCCGAGCGGCCCATGCCCCATCCACTCACGCACGCCTTGCTCCACCGCAGGAATATATTGCTTCGGCACGACGCCCCCGGTGATCGTGTCCGAGAACACGAAGCCGGAGCCGCGCGGGCCCGGTGCGATCTCCACCACCACATCGCCGAACTGGCCGTGCCCGCCCGACTGCTTCTTGTGGCGGCCGCGAATCTGAACCGGCTTGCGGATCGTCTCCTTATAGGCGATCCGCCGGGGCTTCGACGTGGCATGGACGCCAAACTTGCCTTCGAGCTTTTCAAGCGCCACGCGCAGGTGCATCTCGCCCTGCCCCCACAACACCATTTCGTGCGTGTCGTGATTGTGTTCGAGCGACAATGAAGGGTCTTCCTCGATGAGCTTGGCGATGGCGCTGGTGAGCTTCACTTCGTCCTTGCGGTCGGAGACCGAGATTGCGAAGCCATAGACGCCGGGCGGCGTTTCGACCTTCACCAGTTGCGGTGTGCTGCCCCGCGTCGTGGAAAGCGTTTCGCCGGTCCGCGCGGCCTCGAGACGGCCGAGCGCCACGGTGTCGCCAGCAGACGCCTTGGCAATCTTGGAAGGCGTGGAACCAAGCAGGGTGAAGACACCCGCCACGCGGCAGTCCTGCCCATCGGCGCCATGCAGTATCGTGCCGTCTGAAACATCGCCGGAAAGCACGCGCGACAGCGAAAGCTTGCCGCCATGCGCCGTGTGGAACGTCTTCAGCACCTGCACCGCCGTGCCATTGGGCTTGAAGCCCAGGCGCTTCGCCGTCTCCGCAATGCCGGGCGCTTCATGACGGAGCGCCTTGAGCAGCCGCTCGATGCCAGTACCGTGTTCAGCTGAGCCGAAGAGCACTGGCGTGATCAGGCCTTCGGCCAGCTCGCGTGTGAGGTCACTGAAAACGCGGTCACGCGGCGGCTCCATGTCGGAGAGCAGTTGCTCCATCAGCTCGTCGTCGTGGTCGGCAAGTTTCTCAAGCATGGCGAAGCGCTCGGACTTCTCGATCTCGGCGACATCCGCCGGCATGTCGATCAGCTTTGATTCGAGATGCTCCTGGTAGACGAAGGCGCGCTCCAGCGCGAGGTCAACGAAGCCGGTGACGATCGATCCTTTCATCAAGGGCAGCTGGCGCAGGATGAGCGGCTTGGAACTCGCGGGCTGCAGCCACTCAAGCACATCGCGTGGGCGTGAATCGGTCTTGTCCACCTTGTTGATGAAAAGGATGCGCGGCAGCCCGATCTCGTCCAGCTGCTTCAGGATGAGCTGGAGCGCAGGAGCTTTCTTGTCGTCCGCCTCGCAGACGACGATGGCGACATCGCAGCCATGCAGGGCCGCGCGCTGGTCCTGCGCGAATTCGATGGAGCCCGGACAGTCAAGAAATGTGTAGCTGTCCCCGAGATAGGACGTGGTGGCCGTATTGAGCTCCACGCTCATGCCATGCGAACGCGCTTCGGGTGCCGCATCGCCAATGGTCGACTTGTCGGAAACCTTGCCCTGGCGCGGGATGGCGCCGGTGCGGAAAAGAAGCGCCTCAAGGAGCGTGGTCTTGCCGCTGAGATAGGGGCCCACCAGTGCAATGCACCGCGAGCCCGAGGGCCTTCTGCCGTTGGGTTGATCCATGGCCAATCCTCCTTTGACTGCTCAACTCAATGTGCGTCGAAGGACCGCCCTTCTTGTTTGGTGGTGACTGCGCCGGGGGCGGTTCCACGATGCCGAGACTGACTCCGTTTCAGCGAACCGGCAAGCAAAAAGCAGAAAGCCCGGCGCGGGCGGCCGGGCTCTCTCATCATTCCGATTCCGGAAAGCTTAAGGAGCGTATTCGAGCTTGAGGCTGGCAATGCCGGCAGCGACATTGAGACCGGTCTGGGCCTGGACGCTTACCGGCTGCAGTGCAATCGACTTGTTGGAGCCGCCAACCAGCACATTGGCACCAAGGCCAACGGCGACTGTCGCTTCGGCTGTGGCCCCGCCGTAGCTGCCAGCCAGCGAACCGCTCTTGAGCTGGCCGGGGGCAAAGACGGCCCAACCCATCGTGGTCTTGCCGGTGATGCCGATATCGACGCCAAGCTTGCCGATCCGCCCGGTATAGTGCTCGACCTTGGAGCTGCCAGAGCGCTCGAAGGTGCAGTCCATGGCCTTCGACGAGCCGATGATCAGGCCAACGCCGCCATCGACGTTGCAGGTAAGAACGCCCACTTTCACGCCATCCTTGGCAACGGCTGGGGTGATGGCAAGCGCCATGACGGTGAGTGAGGCGGCGATGATCTTCTTCATGTTCATTCCATCCTGTATTGAAAACGTGTTGCCTCTTTTGGCTTCAATTGTGTCGCCAATTGGACACGAAGATCCGAAAGCACGGAAGAGCAAAGGCTGGACGAAACTGCCCGGACAGGTTGTCAATCCACCGAGTCGAGCGACAGGCTGGCCAGTCCGGCGGCAACGTTCAGTCCGGTCTGTCCCTGGACGCTCAGGGGCTGCAGGTTGATCGATTTCTCGAAGCCGCCCACCAGCACGTTGGCGCCGAGGCCGGCAATGACTGTCGCCTGGGCGGAAGCACCATTGTAGCTGCCCTGCAACGAACCGCGCTTGAGCTTGCCCGGCGCGAACACCAGCCATGCCAGTGACGCATCTCCGGTGGCGCCGATATCGATGCCGAGCTTGCCGATACGGCCTTCATACCGCTCGACGCGGCCGCCGCCCTTGAAGGTGCACTGGACGGACTTCGACGAGCCGATGATCATGCCGACGCCCGCGGACACATCGCAGCTGAGCACGCCAACCTTGATGCCATTGCGCGCGAAAGCCGGAGCAGCGCAGACCGAAATGGCAAGAAGCGAGGCGAGGATGATGCGTTTCATGAATGGAGGTACCTTTCAGGGTATGGAGGATTCAAAACGGCTGCGCCCGGGGATTGTTCCGGACGATGTGAACTTCAGGCCTGTCCGCCCGCAAGGTACTCGAGCTTGCTAAGTTCCAGGCCATTGTGGCGGAGGATGGCGTAGGCTGTGGTGATATGAAAGTAGAAGTTGGGCTTGGCAAAGGTCTCGAGATACGCTTCGCCCTTGAACTTCAACTCGTTCCCACCGGCCTTCAGCGAGACATCGCGCGTCTCGGCACCCTCGAACTGCTCTTTCTTCAGTGTACTGAGGAAATCCATGGTGCGCGCGATGCGGTCCTGCAGTTCAGCAAAGGTCTTCTCGTCGTCGGCAAAGCTCGGGACCGGAACGCCCGCAAGGCGAGCGCCCGCGCCCTTGGCAGCATCGGTCGCGATCTGCACCTGCCGCGTCACCGGGAACATGTCCGGGAAGAGACGCATCGAGAGCATCACGGCAGGATCGATCTTCTTGGCCTCGCAATGAGCTTCCGCCTTCCTGAGAATGGCCGAGAGCGATTTCAGGAAGTGGATAAAAATGGGAACCGAACGGTCGTACATGATGTGCCTTTCCGGCGTCAGCGCAGATTGCCGCAGAATCGCTGGATGCGCCTGCAAGCGTCTTCGAGCGTCTCCGTAGCCGTAGCATAGGAAATGCGGAAGAAGGGTGACATTCCGAAGGCAGCGCCATGCACGGCCGCCACGCCTTCGGCGGCGAGCAGCTCGGTCACGAAGTCTTCATCGGTCCTGATTACATTTCCCGAAGGCGCCGTCTTGCCGATGGCGCCGAGGCACGAGGGATAGACGTAGAATGCGCCTTCGGGCGTGGGGCACGAGATGCCCGTGGCCTGGTTCAGCATCGAGACGACGAGGTCGCGCCGCCCCTTGAACACCTCGTTGTTCTTCGGAATGAAATCCTGCGGGCCGTTCAAGGCTTCGACGGCGGCCCACTGCGCGATCGACGATGGATTGGACGTCGACTGCGACTGCAGCTTCGACATGGCCTTGATCAGTTGCTCAGGCCCCGCGCCATAGCCGATGCGCCAGCCGGTCATGCAATAGGACTTCGACACGCCGTTCATGGTGAGCGTGCGGTCATAGAGCCTGGGCTCGACTTGCGCCGGCGTCGTGAACTCGAAATCGTCATAGACGAGATGCTCGTACATGTCGTCGGTCAGCACCCACACATGCGGATGCTTCACCAGCACGTCGGTGAGCGTCTTCAACTCGGCGCGGCTGTAGGCAGCACCGCTCGGGTTCGAGGGCGAATTGAGGATCAGCCACTTGGTCTTCGGCGTGATCGCCTTCTCGAGATCGGCAGCCTGCAGCTTGAAGCCGTTTTCGGCCTTGCCCTCGACGAAGACCGGCGTGCCGCCTGCCAGCATGACGATGTCGGGATAGCTCACCCAATAGGGTGCGGGCACGATCACCTCGTCGCCAGGATTGACGGTCGCCATCAGCGCGTTGAACAGCACCTGCTTGCCGCCGGTACCGACCGAGACCTGGGAGGGCTTGTAGTCCAGCCCGTTCTCGCGCTTGAACTTGTCGCAGATGGCCTTCTTGAGTTCGGGAATACCGTCCACCGCGGTGTATTTGGTCTTGCCCGCCTTGATCGCCTTGATTGCCGCGTCCTTGATGTTGTCGGGCGTGTCGAAATCGGGCTCGCCCGCCGCAAGGCCAATGATGTCGCGGCCCTCGGCCTTGAGCGCCATCGCCTTGTTGGAAATGGCGATCGTGGCAGACGGCTGGATGCGGTTCAAGGCGTCGGAGATGAAACCCATGGCGGAAACCTTTCAAAATGCGGGCGTTGTCTAGGACGGAGGGCCCCCAAGGGCAAGCCTCAATCCGCCGCATCAACCTCAGGCACGGAATCTGGCAAGAACAATCGCATGAGCGATCTTCCCTTTCTTGTGGTTGGCGGCGGCATCGCAGGCCTCGGCGCGGCGCTGGGACTTTCAGGCTTAGGAGCAGGTGTTCGCCTGTTCGAACAGGCAGCGGCCTTCGAGGAGGTTGGAGCCGGCCTCCAGATGTCGCCCAATGGCGTGCGGGCACTCCAGGCGCTTGGCGCATGGGATGCCGTTGAGCCGTCATGCGTCATCCCCTCGGAAATTCATGTGAAGGATGGAGTGTCGGGTGCGCTTCTGCAGCGCATCAGGCTGGGCAAGACCTTCGAGAACCGATTCGGCGCGCCCTACCGCGTCTGCCATCGGGCAGACCTTCTGGCGGGCCTTGTGGCAACTGCGCGCAACAGGCCTGCGATAGAACTTCGGAACTCGTCCGCCGTGACGGGGGTCGAACTCGCAGTAGCCCAGGCGGCCCTCGTGCTCGACGTCGGCGAAACCGCCGCGGGCCGCGCCGTGATTGCGGCAGATGGCATTCGCTCCCGCCTCAGGCAGGAGGTTTGCGGCAAGGTGGACCCTGTGCATCGCGGCCACCTCATCCATCGCGGGCTCATTCCGCTGAAATCTGTCCCCCCCGAAATCGAGATCGACTGCGTGACCCTCTGGCTCTGTCCGGGCGGGCATGTCGTTCACTATCCGGTGAGCAACTGGCGGAGCTTCAATATCGTGGCCGCCGTCGATGGCACCGCAGCGGAGGGTGGCTGGCAGCAACCTGCCGGGTCGGACGAAATGATGCGTCATTTCCCGGCCGTAGTCGAAGACCTGTCCGCGCTGCTCGCGGCTGTGCCTGACTGGCGGCGCTGGCAAGGCGCCGACCTGCCGGAACTGCCACGCTGGTCGAAGGGCAATCTGGTGCTGGCAGGCGATGCCGCCCACGCCACATTGCCCTACCTCGCTCAAGGCGCGGTGATGGCATTGGAAGACGCCGTGGTGCTGTCACAGCAGGTTCGCACGGCCTCTAGTCTCGGATCGGCCTTTACCACCTACGAAAGCCTGAGGCGTGCCCGCACATCGCGCATTCAGGCACAGTCGCGCCGGATGGGTTGGGCCTATCACGCCCGTGGAGCCACCGCACTCGCCCGCAATGCCGTGCTGCGCCTGGGCGGCGGCGTTGCCGTGCGCCAGATGGAATGGATCTTCGGCTGGTCGCCGGATATGATTATAAGGTAGCCACGGCCCATCCCGGGAGGGACAGGCCGCTGAAACCTCGCATGTGAAGACGATCAATACTTGCCGCTGCCGCGCGAGGGATTGCCGTTCGGATTGCCGTTCGGGTTGCCACGGCCGCCGGGGTTCTTCACACCGTCGCCATCGCCACCCTTGCCGGGAACGAATTGAGCCATGATCTTGCACTTCCTGGTGGAGGGCGCAGCGGCCGCGACCGATGTCCAGGTGTTGCTGCGCTTGGCCTTGCAGACGACCGAGGCCGTCGAGCAGGTCTTGCCGGTGGCGCGCATCCAGTTGGGAAGGCCACTCTGACGCACTTCGTCGTTGCAGCACTTGAGCACCGAAGCCGAATTCTTGCCGCGGCAGTCGAGCACGCCCGAGGCCGATGCCTGGCCCGACTGGGCGAACATCACGAAGGTGGTGGCGGCGGCAACGGCCGAAGCGGCAATGAGGCTGCGAAGGTTGAGGGTCCGGGTCATATTTCTCTCCTGTTTCAGTATGTGTCTGATGCGTGTTGCATCGATGGCCAAGTTATGGCGCTATGCCGCTGAGCCTTGCCTGAATGCCGCGTTCATCCGGGCTTCATCTCCGGGTGTTACCGGGGAAACAGGCCCGGAACAAAAATAGTGCTGGAATGCGTCTGTCAGCCCGGGCGTAACGTATCTGAACGGGCATCAACCAGGAGGATGACATGATGAAGTTTATGGCAGTAGCTCTCGCGTGCATGATCGCCGGAACAGGAGCGGCAATGGCCGCCGGCGGCGACGGTGGCGGGTCCGACGCCTCTCCCACCAATAACCAGTGCAAGAAGGGCGAGGTCTGGGACAAGAAAAAGAAGAAATGCATGAAGGCGAAGTCGAGCGTTATTCCTGATGAAGACCTCTACCAGCAGGGCCGCGCGCTTGCGAAGCTCGGCCAGTATGACTGGGCGATCGAAGTTCTGGCAGTTGTCCAGAACAAGAACGACCCGCGCGTTCTGAACTACATGGGCTACAGCCACCGCAAGGCGGGGCGCCTCGATATCGGCATCACCTATTATCAGCAGGCGCTGGCGATCGACCCCAACTTCAACCTCGCCCGCGAATATCTGGGCGAAGGCTATCTGGCTGCAGGCCGCAGCGACCTGGCGAAGGCCCAGCTCGCGGCAATCGAAAAGAGCTGCGGCACGACCTGCGAGGAATATCAGGACCTCGCCAAGGCCATCGCCGCCACCAACTAGATCATTTTGGGGGCACGAGCCATTCCACGGCGCCGTGCCCCCAATTGCCAAGCCCAAGCCGTTCAGCAAGCGCCGGGACAATCGCTTCGAGATCCCTCTCGAGCGTCCATGGCGTGTTGAGAATGATGAGTCCGGAGCCTGCGAGGCCTCCGGCCGCGAAAGCCTCGCGCACGCGAATTTCCACCTTCAACGTGGCGGCCACGCCCAGATCTCTGACCCCATCGATGATGCTCGCCCCCGTGTCATCGTCCTTGATCGGATACCACAGCAGGAAGACACCCTGCGCGAAGCGGCGGAGGCCATGCGCCAGCATGCGAACGGCTTTCTCCGGCTCGTTCTTCACCTCATAGGGTGGATCGATCAGGATGACGCCCCGGCGCTCCGGCGGCGGCAGCTTCGCCTTGATGCAGGTTTCCGCATCCATGCTTGTGACATCGACGCGAAAATCACGGATGAAGTGACGCTCCAGCGTGATCGCGTCCTCCGGGTGCAGTTCATTGGCGATCATCCGGTCCTCCATGCGCATGAGGCGGAGCGCCAGTTCCGGTGAACCGGGATAGAGGCGGATGCTATCGCCTACGTTCAAAGTCGCGATCACGTCTCGGTAAGGCCGGATCAGCGCCTCGATCTCAGGCGCGAACGGCTCCACCAGCTTGCCGATGCCGCCTTCCCATTCGCCGGTCTTTCCGGCCTCGATGCCACCGAGATCGTACACACCGATCCCGGCATGGGCGTCGATCACGCGGAACGGCTTGTCCTTTTTCTTCAGGTGTTCCAGCACGCGCGCCAGCACGATGTGCTTCAGCACATCGGCATGGTTCCCGGCGTGATAGGCATGGCGGTAGTTCATGCGCGAAACACGAAATGGGCGCCCGCCGCGATCAGCGACAAGCCGGTGAGCAGCAGGATGGGACGAACATCGTGGTAGGTCAGAGAGGGCAAGTTGCCAAATCCTTTCAATCTCGGGCGCTGTGCCGCCGCCGCTGCCAAGCTGTCTCGTCAGTCGCCGGCCTGTCTGGAAAACCGCGCATGGCCGGGCGTGTCATGGCGGGAGGGGAAGCGGATTGACGAGCCGTTACTTGACCAGCGTGATCGAACCAAGATCGATCATCGTCCCGTCCTGGCCGAGATTCACATGGACAACCCGCTCGGCGTTGTCATTGCTGACCATGAAGTATCCGATATGGTCGACGGCCAGGCCAAGTTCGCCGCAGGGCGGATCAGGCACCTCCTCCTGAAGCTGCGCGTCGAAGGCCTCCTTGCGCTTGCCTGATGGCATCACGTTCCAGGCAGACCATCCGGGTGGCGCCAGCTGATCCGTCGCAGGTTGCAGGAGGCACTCCGCATCGTCGAGCACGAGCCCCTTGGCCTTCAGATCGGGAATCAGGGCCTCGATGCCACCCGCATTGCTGTATTGGCGGAGCACCGGATAGGGCTCACCCGCATCGACGCGCAACGCGAAGAGATCATTCACTTCATCGTAGTGAACGTCCCAGCGGCCGGTATCGAAGGTGCAGGTCTCGGTCCACAACCCGATGCCCTTGCCTCGGTTCCAGACCCAGGCACAGGATTTCTTGTCGGTCGCATAGAATGGCGCGTTGGGCGCCCCTTCAGCTGATTGCGGCACCACCTTCACCGAGACATCGGACAAGGGAACGCAGAAATCGCCCGACTCAGGCCGCGCGAATCCGGCAAGCTCAGGCGCGGCCGGATCGATGCCCTTGTGCTGGCCGTAGAGGCAGATCTTGCCATCGGGAAGTTCGTAGATCACCAGATCGTCGACATCCGCCTGCTGCAGGCGCCCCTTCGCAAAACTGTCGGCGAAGCGCACGTTGATCTGCTTTCCGATCGCAAAGGTAAACACCAGGGACGGGTCAGTGGCCGGAACGATCAGTTCCTCCGCCATGGCAGCGCATGACGACGCGGCAAGGAGAAGCGATGCAACGAGGGCGTGTTTCATGCGCGAAGGTCATGCCAGAGTCCCCGCCATTTTGCTATCGTGATCTCGGCGCAGGGAGTAGGAAGCGCCATGTCCGCCAGCGCCTCCCAGCCCCGCCCCTCCTACGCCATTCTCGTGGCGATCAGTGCCGTAGGACCGCTGGCTCTCAACATCTTCATGCCCTCCATGCCGGGCCTGCAGGACGAGTTCAACCAGCCCTATGGCGTCGTCCAGCTCACCCTCACGCTCTACCTGATCGGCATGGCGGCCTGCCAGCTGGTCTATGGCCCGCTGTCGGATCGCGTCGGCCGGCGGCCCATGCTGCTGGGCGGCTTGTCGGTCTTCGTATTGGCCAGCCTGATGGCGGCGCTGGCGCCCTCGATCGAGATCCTCATCGCGGCCAGGCTGCTGCAGGCCCTCGGTGGGGCCGCTGGCATCGTCCTCGCCCGCGCCATGGTGCGCGACGTGTTCGACCGCGAGACGTCTGCGAGCGTCATCTCCTACATCACCATGGCCTTCGTCGTGGCGCCGATGGTGGCCCCTGCCCTTGGCGGCTTCCTCGACTCGCATTTCGGCTGGCGCATGGATTTCTGGCTGCTGGGCGTGCTGGGCGCCATGGTGCTGGCCGCCTCTTTCCGCTTCCTGCCGGAAACCCATGTGGTGCGGAACCCCGCGGGCAGCGGCATGGGGCTCATCACCGGCGCCGCCCGCCTCTTCGCCATGCCGCGCTTCCGCGGTTACACGCTCACCCTGGCCTTCACCTCCACCGTGTTCTTTGCCTTCCTCGGCGGTGCCCCGCATATCATGATGGATGTGCTGAAGCGCACGCCGATGGAATATGGCCTGTGGTTCGTCCTGATCTCGGCGGGCTACATGCTGGGGAATTTCATGTCCGGCCGCTACACGCAGCGCGTCGGCATCGACCGCATGATCATGGTGGGCTGCGTCATCTCGCTGGCGGGCGGCCTCCTGTGCTTCGCCGCCGCCATCACCGGCTTCCTGTCCCCCGCCACGCTGTTCGTGCCCATGTGCCTCGCGGCGCTGGGCAACGGGCTG
>NZ_JBGSOZ010000036.1:0-61857 GCF_041738905.1 Aestuariivirga sp. | reverse complement strand
TCGGCGATCGCGGTGTCGGCAACGATGACATTGCGGCCGCGGCAGATCGCGATGGTGGCGGCGATCACCTGGTGCTGCGGCATCGGGTCGATGACCTTGCGGACATCGGCAAGCACGGTGGAATAATTGCGGGTCACGCCGGAAACCATGCCGTCAGCATCGCCCAGCGCGACCATGCATGCCGAGAAGATGTTGCGGTCGGTATTCACCATGCGCTGGCAGTCGCGGAAGAGATAGCCGTCGCGCTGCAGCCGCGAATAGAGAAAATCGGCGAAGTCGGCATTGCGGTCGGAAAGGCGCGCATTGATCAGTTCGATGTTCGGGCGGTCGAGATCGATGCCGGCCTTGATTGCCGTCTCGGCCATCTGTTCGTCGCGGCCGACGAGGATCGCAGTGCCCAGGCCCTGGTTCACATAGGCGATTGCCGCGCGCATCACCTGCTCCTCCTCGCCCTCGGCGAAGACAATGCGCTTCTGGTTGCGGCGCACCCGCTCGTAGATGCGCTGGAGCGTGGAGGCGATCGGATCGCGCCGGGCCGACAATTGCTGGGCATAGGCTTCCAGGTTGACGATCGGCCGGCGCGCGACACCGCTCTCGGCGGCGGCCCTTGCGACCGCGACCGGGATTTCCGACAGAAGGCGCGGATCGAACGGCACGGGAATGATATAGTTCGGGCCGAATTTCGGGCGTATGCCCTGATAGGCGTTCGCCACCTCGTCCGGCACATCCTCCCGGGCGAGGCGCGCCAGCGCGTCTGCCGCGGCGATCTTCATCGCTTCGTTGATGGTTGTCGCGCGCACGTCCAGCGCGCCGCGGAAAATATAGGGAAAGCCCAGCACGTTGTTGACCTGGTTCGGGAAATCCGAACGCCCCGTCGCCATGATCGCATCGGGGCGGATAGCCTCGACCTCGCTCGGCGTGATTTCCGGATCGGGATTGGCCATCGCGAAGATGATCGGGTTCGGCGCCATCGCGGCGACCATTTCGGGCGTCAGCGCGCCCTTCACCGACAGGCCGAGGAAAACATCCGCGCCGGTCAGCGCCTCGTGCAGCGTGCGGGCGTCCGTCACGGCGGCATGTGCCGATTTCCACTGGTTCATGCCTTCCTTGCGGCCCTGCCAGACCGGCCCCTTGGTGTCGCACAAGATGACATTGGCCGGGTTGAAGCCCATTGCCTTGATGAGTTCGATGCAGGCGATGCCGGCCGCACCCGCGCCGTTGCAGACGAGTTTCGCCGACTTCATGTCGCGGCCGGTGATCTCCAGCGCGTTGATGAGGCCGGCGGCCGCGATGATGGCGGTGCCATGCTGGTCGTCGTGGAAGACGGGAATGTCCATCATCTCACGCAGCCGCTGCTCGATGATGAAGCAATCCGGCGCCTTGATGTCTTCCAGATTGATACCGCCGAAGGTGGGCCCCAGATAGCGGACCGCGTTGATGAATTGCTCGACGTCCTTGGTATCGACCTCGAGGTCGATCGAATCGACGTCGGCAAAGCGCTTGAAGAGCACAGCCTTGCCCTCCATCACCGGCTTTGAAGCCAGAGCGCCAAGATCCCCCATCCCGAGGATAGCGGTGCCGTTGGAAATGACGGCCACCAGGTTACCCTTGGCGGTATAGTCATAGGCCGTTTCCGGGTTTTCCGCGATCCGCCGCACGGGCACAGCTACGCCGGGGCTATAGGCGAGCGACAGGTCGCGCTGCGTCGCCATGGGCTTGGTCGGCGTGATTTCGAGCTTGCCCGGCTTGCCGCGCTGATGGAACTGGAGGGCCTCCTCGTCGGTGAAGGTCGGGCGGCGCGGCTTCTGGTCCATAGGAAGTTCCCCTTGAGACACGAATTATGTCGTTTGGGGCAGACTAGAGAGCGGACGGGTGACACTCAAGCTTTCTGAAAAGGCCCCTTGTACCCCTTTGGTCGATTCCTGCTATTGAGGGGGCCATGAACGAGATGGGGCAGGTCGGCGCGAAACCGGAGGACGAGGCATACAGCCGCGCGACGCCCGTGATCGCGCAGTTCCTCGAGATCAAGGCCGCCAATCCCGGAAGTCTCCTGTTCTACCGCATGGGCGATTTCTACGAATTGTTTTTCGAGGACGCTGAAATCGCAGCCCGCGACCTCGGCATTACGCTCACGAAGCGCGGCAAGCACCTGGGCCAGGACATTCCGATGTGCGGCGTTCCGGTCCATGCGGCGGACGCCTATCTGCAGCGCCTTATCCGGCTTGGTCATAGAGTTGCCGTCTGTGAGCAGCTCGAAGACCCTTTGGAAGCTCGAAAGCGCGGCTCGAAAGCGGTGGTCAGGCGCGATGTCATCCGCCTCGTGACGCCCGGCACGCTGACAGAAGACAATCTTCTCGATTCCCGCAGCAACAATTTCCTCGCGAGTATTGCGCGCCACAAGGGAACGGGTGAGCTTGCACTGGCCTGGTCCGATATCAGTTCAGGCGAACTGGCCGTGATGATATCGGGCGCGGGCAGGCTGGGGGCCGACCTCGCAAGACTGGAACCGCGCGAGATCATCGTGGCAGACAGTCTGATCTCTGATCCGGAGTTCTCGGCACTCTTCGACCGGGCCGGAACACCAGTAACGCCCCTTCCCGCTTCACGCTTCGAGGTGGCTGCCGCCGAGCGGCGTCTGAAGCAGCATTTCGAGGTGGCTGCGCTGGACGGTTTTGGCAGCTTCTCGCGCTGCGAGGTCGCGGCGTTGGGCGGACTTCTCGAATACATCGTGGTGACCCAGGCCGGACGGGTCCCTCACATGCGCCAGCCGCGCCGCGAGCTCTCGGGCGCGGCTCTGCTGATCGACCCCGCGACACGCGCCAATCTTGAACTTGCGCGCACGCTGGCGGGCGAGAAGCGCGGAAGCTTGCTGTCGATCATCGACCATGCGGTTACCGCTGCGGGGTCACGCTGTCTCGCCGCCCGGTTGTCAACGCCGCTATGCGATCCCTATGCCATTGCGAAGCGGCTCGACGAGGTATCCCATTTCGCCGACAGGCCGGACTGGCGTGACCGGTTGAGGCGGGAGCTTGCGGCAATGCCCGATCTTGAGCGTGCCCTTGGCCGTATCGTGATCGGACGGGGCGGTCCGCGCGATCTTGGAGCCATTCGAGATGCGCTGAAGGCGGCAACGACTCTGGAAATGATGCTGGGCGCAGAGACCGGCATAGATGGCTTGCCAGAGGGCTTAGCCATTATCCACGACCACCTTGCTGCAAGCGACATGACGCTTGCTGCGGAACTGGATTCCGCTCTCGGCGAAGACTTGCCGATCTCAGCCCGCGATGGCGGATTCATCCGGCCCGGTTTTGCACTGGAACTCGACGAGAACCGTTCGCTTCGGGACGAGACCCGCCATGTCATCGCAGGGCTTCAGGCGCAATATGCGGAAGCGACTGGAATCAAGTCGCTTAAAGTGCGGCACAACAACGTGCTCGGATATTTCATCGAGGTGCCAGCCTCTTCTGCCGCAGCACTGCAGTCGCCCGCGCAGGCGGCAATCTTTACTCATCGCCAGACAGTCGCCAACGCGATACGCTACGTGACAACGGAGCTTGCCTCGCTCGATCAGCGCATAGCTGCTGCTGCGGACCGGGCCAATACCATCGAACTCGAGATCTTTGACAGGCTTGCAACGAAGGTGAATTCGCAGCGGGTTCTTCTCTCTGTCCTGGCAGATGCTGCTGCGCAACTCGATGCAGCTGCGGCGCTGGCAGAAGTGGCAGAACGGCGGCGATATGTCAGGCCCCGCGTCGACGGATCGACGGCTTTCATGATCCGGGGCGGGCGCCATCCCGTCGTGGAGGCTGCCCTCCAGGACAATGCCAGCGGATCGTTCGTGTCGAATGATTGCAATATCTCCGGCGACGGAAAGCGGCTCTGTCTTCTCACCGGTCCCAATATGGCGGGCAAGTCCACATATCTTCGGCAGAACGCGCTGATCGTGATTCTGGCGCAGATGGGCTCCTTCGTTCCGGCGGATGAGGCCCATTTCGGCGCAGTCGACCGCCTCTTCAGCCGTGTGGGTGCAGCAGACGATCTGGCGCGCGGGCGCTCGACCTTCATGGTCGAGATGGTGGAGACTGCTGCGATCCTCAACCAGGCGACCGAACGCTCCTTCGTGATTCTGGACGAGATCGGCCGTGGCACGGCGACCTATGATGGCCTTTCAATCGCCTGGGCGACGCTGGAGCATTTGCATGGCGTCAACAAATGCCGGGCGCTTTTCGCCACACATTATCATGAGCTGACCGCCTTGGCGTCCAAGCTGCCGCACCTCGCAAATGCGACGATGAAGGTGCGGGAATGGCAGGACCAGATCATCTTCCTTCATGAGGTGGTCGCCGGTGTGGCCGACCGATCCTACGGAATCCACGTCGCCCGTCTTGCGGGTCTGCCACCAGCGGTCATTGCGCGCGCACAGAAAGTGCTGGACCGGCTCGAACGCGAGGGGTCCAAGCCGAGTGCGACGGGACTGATGGAAGACCTGCCCCTTTTTGCAGTACTTGCGGCTCCGGCTGTCAGCCGCGAGAGCGAAGTCGAGAAGAGGCTTGCAGACCTTGTGCCCGATGAGTTATCGCCGCGCGAGGCGCTCTCGCTCCTCTACGATCTCAAAGCGCTGCTGGCACCTCATTCATGAAAAACCCCCCGTCCCTGCCGCACCTCATCGATGCCACAGCGTTTCGGCGGCAACTTGCAATGGTCGCGTCAGCGCAAAATGGATCGCCCGATCTCAGACCGGCTATCGTGAAGGTACTGAAGGCGGAACTGGAATCCGCTCACGCGGAAGCCGAACGCCGGCTGGTCGTTGATGGGGAAGGGACGCGATGTGCCGAGACGTTGAGCGAAGCAGAGGACGAACTGATCCGTGGTCTGTTCGAACTGGCCTGTCTGAGCCTTTATCCGCCGTCAGGCACTGAGGAAAGAATTTCAATCGTTGCCGTGGGCGGCTATGGCCGTGGAACACTGGCTCCGGGCTCGGATATCGACTTGCTGTTCGTGTTGCCATCCAGGCAGTCGGCGAGGGTGCAGTCCATCGTGGAATTCATTCTCTATTGCCTCTGGGACACGCGGCAAAAAGTTGGGCACGCGACTCGCAGCATTGACGAGTGCATCAGGTTGGCGCGCTCCGACAACACGATTCTGACCTCCATCCTGGAGGCCCGCTACATTTGTGGAGACCGTGGACTATTCGATCGGCTCGTCACGGATTTTCGTCACGAGATCGTATCGAAGGGAGCCAAGGAGTTCATCACCGACAAGCTCGGTGAACGCGACATGCGTCACCTCAAGGTGGGCGAGAGCCGATATCTTGTGGAACCGGACGTGAAGGATGGAAAGGGTGGCCTTCGTGACCTGAATACCCTGTTCTGGATCGCAAAGTATCTGCATGCCACGAATTCTACCGACGAGCTTGCGGAGAAGGGAGCCTTCTCGCGAGAGGAGCTTGCGATCTTCAAGAAGTGCGAGCGCTTCCTCTGGGCAGTCCGCTGCCATCTGCATTTTCTCTCGAAGCGCGGTAATGACCGTCTGAGTTTCGACCGACAGTCCGACATCGCGGAACGTCTCGGCTACAAGTCGCATGGCGGGTTGAAACACGTCGAGCGTTTCATGAAGCACTACTTTCTGGTGGCCAAGGACGTCGGCGATCTCACGCGTATTCTTTGTGCCAGCCTGGAAGCCAAGCAGGTGAAGGAAGCCCCAAGCCTGAGCCGCGTCCTGGGGCGATTGATCTCCAAAGGCTCTGGCGCGCTCGCCGACGCGCCTGCCTTCAGACTTGAAAGCGGGCGAGTGGTGCCGAAGTCGGCCGACGTATTCGACAATGACCCTGTGAACATGATCCGGCTCTTTGCCGCCGCGGGGCGGCATGGTGCCGAAATTCACCCCGATGCCCTGAAGCTGCTTCGAAAATCACTCAGCCTCATCCGCGGTCCCATGCTGGACGACCCGGAGGCCAATGCGATCTTCATCGAACTTCTGACGTCGAGCGAGGAACCGGACATCGTGCTGCGGATGATGAACGAGGCAGGTGTTCTGGGCCGCTTCATCCCGCCCTTCGGACGTATCGTGGCGATGATGCAGTTCAACATGTACCATCACTACACTGTCGACGAGCATCTGATCCGCGCGGTGGGGCATCTCGCGGCCATCGAGCGCGGCAAGTTTACCGATGATCATCCACTGGTAACAGCCATTTTCCCGACCATCACCAGCCGCAGGCTTCTCTATGTTGCGGTGTTCCTGCACGACATTGCGAAGGGCCGAAAGGAAGATCATTCAATTGCGGGCGAGCGGATCGCGATGGAACTGTGCCCACGGCTCGGGCTCACGGCGTCGGAAGCAGAAACAGTTGCCTGGCTGATACGTCATCACCTGTTGATGAGTGAGACCGCGCAGATGCGCGATCTCAATGACTTCAAGACCATTCTTGATTTCTGTACCATTGTGCAAAGTCATGAGCGTCTGAAACTACTCATCATTCTGACCGTTGCGGATATTCGCGCTGTTGGCCCCGGCGTCTGGAACGGGTGGAAGGGACAGTTGCTGCGTACACTGTATGCCGAGGCAGAGCCCGTTCTGACCGGCGGGCATACTGCCGTTTCCCGCAAGGAACGCGTTGCCGACGCGCAGGCCGCCTTCTTCGCGAGGCTACCCACTTGGAGCGAAGCCGAGAAGAAGACCTATGCCACTCGTCACTATGAAGCTTACTGGCTTGGCACGAGCACCGAAAAGCAGTTGAAGCATGCCGAGCTGACCTCACGTGCAACACCGAAGAGTGTGGTGACGAGTACCGAGACGGACGCCTTTACCGCGATCACCGAACTCACGATCTACACGCCCGATCATCCGCGGCTGCTTGCTCTCATTACCGGGGCCTGTGCGGCAGCTGGTGCAAATATTGCCGGCGCACAGATCTTTACCACCGCCGACGGCATGGCGCTCGACACGATTCTCATTCAGCGCGAGTTCCAATCCGAAGAGGATGAACGCCGGCGGGGCGAGCGCATCGCAGATCTTGTGCGCAAGGCGCTGCGTGGAGAGCTCTGGCTGAAGGAAGCGGTGGCGCGCGCCTACAAACCGCAGCAGCGGATAAAGGCCTTCACGGTGGAGCCGCGCGTCATCATCGACAACCACTCTTCCAACCGCTTCACGGTGATCGAGATCAATGGCCTCGACCGCATCGGGCTGCTCTATGACCTGACAGAGGCCCTCTATAAGCTGAACCTCAACATCGCATCGGCACATGTGACGACGTTCGGGGAAAAGGCCATCGACGTCTTCTACGTCACAGACCTTACGGGTGCCAAGATCGAGAACGCCACACGGCACAAGCAGATCGAACATGCACTCGGCAGCGTGCTGATCCCAGCTCAACCAGCCATGGCAAAGGCCTGACGCAGCATGTCGCTCCTCAAATCTGCGGCAACCGTTGGCGGCTTCACGCTCCTGAGCCGCATATTGGGTTTCCTGCGCGACCAGCTGATTGCCTTCACGCTTGGCACCGGACCGGTGGCGGAAGCCTTCTTCGTGGCGCAGCGCTTCCCCAACCTGTTCCGCGCACTCTTTGCCGAGGGGGCCTTCAACAATGCCTTCGTGCCCCTCTTTGCCAAACGGATCGAAGGTGAGGGAGAAAGCAAAGCGCGGCTCTTCGCCATCGAGGTCTTCTCGGTACTGCTGGCCTGGCTGCTCCTGTTCTCCGCCATCGCAATGATCGCGATGCCTGTAGTGATCTACATCATCGCGCCCGGCTTCAAGGCGGACGGCGAGAAGTTCGATCTTGCGGTCGATCTCACGCGGATCTGCTTTCCCTACCTGCTGTTCATGTCGCTCACGGCGTTGCAGTCCGGCGTGCTGAACAGCCTGAACCGTTTCACGGCGGCGGCGGCGGCACCGATCCTTCTCAACATCGTGATGATCGGGTCCAATGTTATCGCGTGGCTCCTGTCGACCGGCAATACGCCCGCGACCGGCTACATCTTCGCCTGGGGCATATTTGCCGCTGGGATCGCGCAATATGCGCTGCTGGCTGTTGCCTGCCGAAGGGCCGGAATGCCGCTGTGGCCGCGCTGGCCCAAGCTGACACCGGACGTGAAGCGGGTCATCAGCCTCTCCGTACCAGGCATCGTTTCGGGCGGCATCATGCAGATTAACCTGGTGATCGCCACCATGATCGCAACGACGATCGATGGCGCGGTGGCCTATCTCTATTATGCCGATCGTCTCTACCAGCTGCCGCTGGGGGTAATCGGTGTCGCCATCGGCGTGGTGCTGCTGCCAGACCTGTCACGAAAGCTCAGGGCGGGGAACGAGGCCGGTGCATTGGCGAGCCAGAACAGGGCCCTTGAACTCTCGCTGTTCCTCACGCTTCCTTCGGCCTTCGCACTGATGGCCATACCCGGGCCGATCATCCACACGGTCTATGAGCATGGGGCATTCACGCGGGCCGACACATTTGCGGTCGCGCCCACCGTCCTTGCCTTTGCATTGGGTCTTCCGGCCTTTTCCATGACCAAGGTGTTTCAGCCTGGTTTTTATGCGCGCGAAGACACCACGACGCCCATGCGCTTTGCGATCGTTTCCGTGATCGTGAACATCTGCGCCAGCTTCCTCCTGTCACACTGGCTGGGGCATGTCGGTATCGCTCTGGCGACATCGATTGCGGCCTGGGTCAACGCGGTACTGCTTGCCGTCACCCTGTCGCGGCGCGGACTTTTCACATTGGACGAACGTTCGCGGCGGCGACTTCCGCGCATCGTGATGTCCAGCCTCCTGATGGGGGCCCTGCTTCTCAGTGGGGCATGGGTGCTGCAGGCGAATTACGTTCAGGGTGCGGGGTTCATGGCAGCGGCCTGGGGCCTGCTACTGCTCGTCACAGGAGGCGCTTTGAGCTATTTTGTCATTGCGCACGTATCCGGGGCCATGCGACTTGGCGAGATCAAGTCGATGCTGAAACGATAGGTCTTTGCCGCTAGAGTTGGCCCCATGACTGACAAGACACCAGAACAGGACGTCGCCTTCGGTTTCCGCCGGGTGGGCGAAGGCGAAAAGCAGGGACTCGTCAACGAGGTCTTTTCCAAGGTCGCGGAACGCTATGACCAGATGAACGACCTGATGTCGGCTGGCCTGCACCGGCTGTGGAAGGACGACTTCGTGGCGATGCTGAACCCGCCACGCGGACAGGCGCCGTTTCATCATCTCGATGTCGCGGGCGGAACGGGCGACGTGGCATTCCGGATCGTGCGTGCAGGCGGACCCAATGTGCGCGTCACCGTCGCCGACATTTCGCCAGATATGGTGGGCGAGGGCCGCAAGCGGGCGGAGGCCGATGGCCTTCTCGGGCGCTGTTCGTTCAGTGTCGGTAATGCCGAGGCGCTGGCGTTTCCAGACAAGAGTTTCGACGGCTATACCATCGCCTTCGGCATCCGCAACGTGACCCACATCGACAAGGCACTGGCCGAGGCCTATCGCGTGCTGAAGCCGGGCGGGCGTTTTCTTTGCCTCGAATTCTCGCAGGTCGACATTCCGCTGCTCGACAAGTTTTATGATTCCTATTCCTTCACGGTGATACCCGCCGTTGGAAAGGTCGTCACAGGTGACGGTCAGCCCTACCGCTATCTCGTCGAATCGATCCGAACCTTTCCGAAGCAGGATGACTTCAAGGCCATGATCGAGGCGGCGGGCTTTGCGAACGTCAGCTACCGCAACCTGACGGGCGGGGTGGTGGCCATCCATTCCGGCTGGCGCATCTGATGTTCTCCAGCCTTCGGCACAGTTTCAATCTGCTGCGCGCAGGCCGTACGCTTGCGGCCTACGACGCCTTGCTGACGCCGGAACAGCTGAAACAGTTGCCCTGGTCGGCCCGTCTCGGCCTTTCGCTTGCGAAGTTTGGTGCCTCGAAACCCTCTGCTGGAACCAGGAACGCCGTGGCCGCAGCGCTTTCGAGCCTCGGTCCCAGCTACATCAAGCTCGGACAGTTCCTTGCCACGCGGCCGGACCTGGTAGGGCCAAAGCGAGCCTTCGACCTCAAATCCCTGCAGGATCGGCTACCGCCGTTTCCAATCGAGGTGGCGATAGAGACGATTCGCGAAAACCTCGGCTCGACTGTCGAAGAACTGTTCACCAGCTTCGGCCCCCCGGTTGCCGCCGCTTCCATTGCACAGGTACACAAGGCAACAAGTCCGGATGGCCGGACGCTTGCGGTAAAGGTGTTGAGGCCGGGCGTGGGCAAGCGCTTTGCCTCTGATCTCGGCAGTTTCTATTTCGCCGCCCGGCTCATGGAGAAGTTCAGCGCGGAGGGGCGGCGGCTTCGACTGATCGCCGCCGTTCACATGCTCGAGCAATCCATGAAGCAGGAACTCGACCTGCGCATGGAGGCATCGGCACTCTCCGAGATGGCGGAGAACACGAAGAACGACCCGGGATTCCGGGTGCCCAAAGTGGACTGGCAACGCACCGCCAGGGATGTATTGACCACCGAGTGGATCGACGGGACGCCTATTTCCGACATCGACAGTCTGCGGGCACAAGGCTTCGACCTGAAGGCGTTGGGTGATACTGTCATCCAGAGTTTTCTTCGGCATGCCATCCGCGACGGATTCTTCCATGCCGACATGCATCAGGGAAACCTGTTCGTCGATTTCGACGGCCGCCTCGTCGCCGTGGACTTCGGTATCGTGGGACGGCTTGGACCCAAGGAAAGCATGTTCCTTGCTGAAATCCTCTACGGCTTCATCACCCGTGATTACCTGCGGGTGAGCCAGGTCCATTTCGAGGCGGGTTATGTTCCCCGTGATCAAGACCCCGCCATCTTCGCGCAGGCGCTGCGGGCGATCGGCGAGCCCATCATGGACCTTTCGGCGACTGATATTTCCATGGCCCGCCTTCTCACCCAGCTTTTCGAGGTGACGGCGCAGTTCAACATGCAGACCCAGCCGCAGCTTCTGTTGCTGCAGAAGACAATGGTGGTTGTGGAAGGTGTCGCGCGGACCCTCAACCCCCAACTCAACATGTGGGTGACGGCCGAGCCAGTGGTCCGCGGTTGGATCGAGCGCAAGCTGGGCCCCGCCGGGCGCCTTGAGGATGCCACTGGCTCACTCGGGCGCATTCTTGCTGGCCTGCCTAACGTGCTCGAGGACGCACGGCGCGGGGCGGAGATGCTGTCCGAGATGGCCAATTCTGGCGGCATTCGTCTGGATGCCGAAACCACTGAGCAGTTGGCCAAGGCCCAGAACCGTCACCAGCGCTGGACCCGATTCTGGCTGGCAATCGCTTCCCTTGCGCTGGTGGTGATCGCCGTCAGGCTGGTGACCTGAGGAGCGTTGGCAGCGCGTGGCGTTTGCTGGCATAATGTCTCCATGACATCGCTCGACGGAAAAACGGTTCTTCTCATCGTCGGTGGCGGAATCGCCGCCTACAAGACCCACGAATTGATCCGACTGCTGAAGACCCGCGGCTGCAGTGTGCGGGTGATCATGACGCGCGCGGCGGAAGAGTTCGTGACCCCGCTGTCGCTGGCAAGCCTTTCGGGTGACAAGGTCTTCACGGCCCTGTTCAGCTTGACCGATGAGGTAGAAATGGGCCATATCCAGCTTTCGCGGGCGGCGGACCTGCTCGTGGTAGCGCCCGCCACGGCCGACCTCATGGCGAAGATGGCGCATGGGCTGGCAGACGACCTCGCTTCGACGGCACTGCTTGCCACCGACAAGAAGGTGCTCATCGCCCCAGCCATGAATGTCCGCATGTGGCGCCACTCGGCCACGCAGCGCAATCTGGCGACCTTGAGGCGCGACGGGATTGCCGTGGTAGGGCCGAATGATGGCGAGATGGCCTGCGGCGAATTCGGACCGGGCCGCATGGCGGAGCCCGCCGAAATCGTCGATGCCATTGCTGGTCTGCTCAAACCGCCGACGCTTCCACTTGCTGGCAAGAAGGTTCTGATCACCGCAGGCCCAACGCGAGAGCCGATCGATCCCGTGAGGTTCATCTCCAATCATTCCTCCGGCAAGCAAGGCTATGCCATTGCAAGAGCGGCAGTGGCACTCGGGGCTGAAACCATACTGGTCTCCGGCCCTACCTCGTTGCCGATTCCGCCGGGCGTGCAGATGATGCCGGTGGAGACTGCGACTGAAATGCTGGAGACGTGTGAAGGCGAATTGCCTGCCGACATTGCGATCTTTGCCGCGGCGGTGGCGGATTGGCGCATCGCGCAGCACTCGGATGAAAAGATCAAGAAGGGTAAAGGCAATCCACCCACTCTCTCGCTTACGGAAAATCCCGATATCCTGAAGACCGTTGCCACCCGAAAGGCGGATCGGCCGCAGATCGTCGTCGGGTTTGCAGCCGAAACCGGGAATGTCATCAAGCACGCAGCCGACAAGCTGACACGCAAGGGCTGCGATCTGATCGTCGCCAATGATGTCAGTGCCGAGAGCGGCGTGTTCGGCGGCGACCACAACAAGGTTCATCTCGTCTCGTCCTCAGGCATCGAGAGCTGGCCCGACATGAGCAAGGATGACGTGGCTCACAAACTCATGGAGCACCTGACCGTCATGCTGCTTTCTTCTCAGGAGGCAGCACGGTGACCGGCGTGAAGATCAGAAGGCTTCCCCATGGCGATGGCTTGCCTTTGCCGGCTTATGAGACGGCTGGCGCTGCTGGGATGGACCTGCGTGCGGCTGAAGCCACCACACTAAAGCCAGGTGCGCGCTTCCTGATGCCGACGGGCATCTCGATCGCCCTGCCCTCAGGCTTCGAGGCCCAGGTTCGGCCGCGGTCCGGTCTTGCGGTCAAGTATGGGGTGACGGTGCTCAATGCGCCGGGCACTGTCGATTGTGATTATCGGGGCGAGATAAAAGTGCCGCTGATCAATCATGGTGACGCCGATTTCGTCATCGCGCGCGGTGACCGCATCGCCCAGATGGTGATCGCGCAAGTGACGCAGATTGACTGGCAGGAAGTGACTGCGCTCGATGACACTTCGCGGGGTGCCGGTGGTTTCGGGTCCTCGGGAACGCGTTGATGGCATTCTCCTCCGATGAGATCGATCGCTATGCCCGCCATTTGGTGCTCCACGAAGTCGGCGGACCGGGCCAGAACAAACTGAAGCAGTCTAAGGTGCTGGTTGTCGGGGCAGGCGGGCTTGGCGCGCCTGTTCTATACTATCTTGCTGCCGCTGGCGTCGGCACCATCGGCATCATCGATCACGACACAGTCAGCGTGTCGAACTTGCAGAGGCAGATCGTGCACACGACCGCGCGCGTCGGAGTGTCCAAGACTTCGAGTGCAAGGGAGACATTGCAGGGTCTCAACCCTCATGTTCATGTTGTTGAGCATAATCACCGGCTCACAGCGGAGAACGCGCTCGAAATCGTGAGCGGCTACGATGTGGTCGCCGATGGATGCGATAACTTTCCCACGCGTTTTCTCGTGAGCGATGCATGCTTCTTTGCGAGGAAGGTTCTTGTCTCGGCAGCCGTTGGGCAGTTCGACGGCCAGATATCGACTTTCAAGCCGCACGAGACATCGCCTGAAGGTACGCCGTGGCCCACCTATCGCTGCCTCATGGGTGAGATTCCTCTGCGCGGACTTTTTCCAGCCTGCGAGGAGGCGGGCGTGCTCGGTGCGTTGCCGGGCATATTAGGGTCGATGCAGGCGATGGAGGTCATCAAGGAAGTTCTTGGCATCGGTGACAGCCTTGCAGGCCGCTTGCTGATGTATGACGCTCTCGCCACCCGCTTCTACGAAACGCGGTTGTCCTGGAACCCGGACAATCCGATCAATGGCCGCAACGCCACGATCACGTCACTCGTGGCCGAGAACTACCTCGACCGCTGAAGTGGCGCTTACGAATTGCCGTTTTTCAAGTCCTCGGGGCGCGGCATCGAGATAATGTTGTAGCCAGAATCCACATAGTGGATTTCACCCGTCACACCACCTGACAAGGGCGACAGGAGATAGAGCCCCGCTCCGCCGACTTCATCGAGTGTGACGGTGCGGCGCAGAGGTGCGTGGTCCTGCTGATAGCTGAACATGGCGCGCGCATCGCCAATGCCAGCGCCTGCCAGCGTCCGCATGGGTCCGGCCGAGATGGCATTCACGCGGATGCCTTGCGGCCCATAGTCAGCGGCGAGGTAGCGGACGGAGGATTCAAGTGCCGCCTTGGCAACGCCCATGACATTGTAGTTCGGCATCACCCGCACCGAACCACCGTATGTGAGGGTCACGAGAGACCCGCCATTGGGCATGAGCTCGGCCGCGCGGCGCGCGATCTCGGTGAAGGAGAAACACGAGATCACCATGGTACGGGTGAAGTTGTCGCGCGTGGTGTTGGCGTACTTGCCCTTCAGCTCGTTCTTGTCGGAGAAGGCAATGGCATGGACAACGAAATCGATGCTGCCCCACTTGGTCTTGAGTGCGTCGAACACCGCATCGACCGTCGATACGTCCTCAACATCGCAGGGAAGAAGAACATCGGAACCGACGGACTCCGCCAACGGCTTCACACGACGGCCAAAAGCCTCACCCTGATAGGTGAAGGCCAGCTCCGCACCATGGCGGTGCAATTGCTGCGCGATGCCCCAGGCAATGGAGTGGTCATTCGCCACGCCCATGATCAGTCCGCGGCGGCCTGCCATCAATTTTTCTGTCATGATCAGCCGTTGTACCGCTGGAAGACGAGGGTTGCATTGGTGCCGCCGAAGCCGAAGCTGTTCGACATCGCGACATCGACCTTGGCATTGTCGATGCGCTTGCGGACGATGGGAATGTCGGCGAATTCCGGGTCGATCTCTTCGATGTTCGCACTCTCGCAGATGAAGTTGTTCTTCATCATGAGGATCGAGTAGATCGCCTCCTGGACACCCACTGCGCCCAGCGAATGGCCCGTGAGAGACTTGGTGCCTGAAATCGGCGGAATGTCGTTGCCGAAGACGGCGCGGATCGCCTCGATTTCTTTCTTGTCTCCGATGGGCGTCGAGGTCGCATGCGGGTTAATGTAGCTGATCTTTTCCTTAACACCCGCCATGGCCTGCCGCATGCAGCGGATTGCGCCCTCGCCCGAGGGCTGCACCATGTCGTAGCCGTCGGAGGTTGCGCCATAGCCGACGATCTCAGCGTAGATCCTGGCGCCACGCGCCTTCGCATGTTCGAGTTCTTCCAGGACCACGGTGCCGGCACCGCCAGCAATCACGAAGCCATCGCGGTTCTTGTCATAGGCACGCGATGCCTTGTGGGGCGTGTCGTTATACTTCGACGACATGGCACCCATCGCGTCAAACAGGACAGAAAGCGTCCAGTCCAGTTCCTCGCCGCCGCCCGCAAACATGATGTCCTGCTTACCCCACTGGATCAGCTCGGCTGCATTGCCGATGCAGTGCGATGAGGTGGCACATGCCGACGAGATCGAATAATTCACGCCGCGGATGCCAAAGGGTGTCGCAAGCGTTGCGGAGTTGGTGCTCGACATGGCGGCGGGAACGGCAAAGGGCCCCACACGCTTGGGACCTTTCTCGCGGGTTGTGTCGGCGGCCTGCACGATCGTGCGGGTGGACGGGCCGCCAGAGCCCATGATGATACCTGTGCGGTCGTTCTTGACGTCGTTCTCTTCGAGCCCCGAGTCCACGATCGCCTGCTGCATGGCCGCAAAGTTCCAGGCGGCACCATCTCCCATGAAGCGCCGCACCCGGCGGTCGACACTTTCGAGATCGAAGTTCGGTGCTCCATGGACCTGGCAGCGGAATCCCAGCTTCTCGTAGGAGTCCGCCTTCACGATGCCTGACCGGGCATCATGGAGCGAGTTCAGGACTTCCTGAACGTTGTTTCCGATGCTCGACACGATGCCGAGACCAGTGACGACCACACGCCGCATATTGTTTCCTTTCTCAGGCTGTCGGCTGGAACAGGCCGACCTTCATGTCAGTGACCTGATAGACCGTTTCGCCGTCAGCCTTCATAATTCCGTTAGAAACCGCGAGCTTGAGCTTGCGCAGGATGAGCCGGGTAATCTCCACTTCGTAGGTTACCTTCTTCACGGCAGGTGTCACCATACCCGTCAGCTTGACCTCGCCCACACCGATCGCACGGCCCTTTCCAGATTCGCCCAGCCAGCCGAGGAAGAAACCCGTCATCTGCCACAGTGCATCCAGGCCAAGACAGCCCGGCATGACGGGATCGCCCTGAAAGTGACACGGAAAAAACCACAGATCGGGCTTGATATCGAACTCAGCAACGACTTTTCCAAGACCAGCCGCTCCGCCATCCTTGGAAATCTCCGTAATTCGGTCGAACATCAGCATGGGGGGCAGAGGCAATTGTGCATTTCCAGGGCCAAAAAGTTCGCCGCGGCCACAGGCCAGCAGGTCTTCGTACCCATAGTGCGATTTCTGTCCGTTCATTCTGCCTTCAAACCCCATCTCATCCAGGCAATTGCCGGTTCTGCCGTTCCTATCACATGGGAATCGGGGGTCCAAGTAGGCTTTCAGGCTGGATTCAAGGCGTGTCAGCGCGCCGCATTAGGGTCCAGATTGCTTTGTTTAAGGGGTTTCGCGTATAAGGATTTCCCATGATGTTGTTGCATGACAAAGATTTGGTTGAACGTCTGAGGCTGGCGGGTCTTCGCCCGACCCGGCAGAGATTGTCCTTGGCCGCCATCCTGTTCGGTAATGGAGACCGTCATGTGAGCGCCGAATCGCTTCATCAGGAAGCGGTGGCCGCGCGGATCAATGTCTCGATCGCCACGGTCTACAACACGCTGAACCAGTTCAAGGCTGCCGGACTCTTGCGCGAAGTGGCGTTTGAAGGTGACCGGACGTTCTTCGATACCAACACGTCCAATCACTTCCACTATTATCTGGAGGAAACTGGTGGGTTGGTCGACATCGGAACACAGAATCTCGAAGTGAAGGGCCTGCCGGAACTTCCGCCCGGCACCGAAATCGACCGGATCGACATCATCGTTCGCTTGCGCAAATCGATTCCTTGAACAATCACGCCGCTTTTGGCTGGCCCGAAAGCAATCCAGCCTCCCACCCAAGTATGGCCTGCTTGCGCGTGAGCCCCCAATGGTAACCACAGAGCCCGCCCGACTTTCCCAGTACCCGGTGACAGGGCACCACAAACGAGATGGGATTCTTTCCCACGGCGGTGCCAACGGCCCGTGATGCTCTCGCATTGCCGATGTGAGAGGCAATGTCGGAATAGGTCGTTGCCCGGCCCATCGGGATCTTCAGAAGGGTCTGCCAGACCCGGGTTTCGAAATCCGATCCAATGAATACGATACGCAGGGGCTGTTCGGCTTGCCAACGTGTTTGATCAAATATTCTGGAGACGATCGGTGCGGTCACGGAAGCGTCGTTGACATATTCCGCGTCCGGCCAGCGCCGCCTCATGTCCTCGAAAGTCGCCTGTTCCTGTCCGGGATCGGCAAAAGCCAGTCCGCAGATGCCATACTCCGTCATCATCACAAGAACTTTGCCAAACGGACAGTCATGAAAAGCATGGCGGATGGTAAGGCCTTTGCCCTTGGCCTTGTATAGTCCAGGCGACATGCCTTCATGGGTGACGAAAAGGTCATGGAGCCGGCCCGGTCCCGACAGCCCTACTTCGTAGGCCGTGTCCAGGACACTGGCAGAGTCCCTCAACAGGTTGCGGGCGTGATCGATTGTAAGCGCCTGGACGAAGGCCTTCGGACTGAGCCCGGCCCAGCGTGTGAATAGCCGCTGCAGATGAGCTGCACTCAAGCCGTTCCGTTCCGCCAGGAGTTCGAGGGAGGGTTGCTCCCGCCAGTGCTCCCGCAGGAATTCGAGGTTTTGCCGCACGACCTCATAGTCGCGGGCCGCTTCGGTCATTGTGGATGTCTCGATCATGGCCTGAAGCTAATCGCTTCCAATACCGTTTCCCACCCGAAACCTGATCAGATACGCGGTATGGCCAGCGCCGCCTGAAGGGCAGTGGCGAGTGACTTCCGCTCTTCAGGCGCCAGGAAATCTCCTATGTCGACGCGCGTTTGTCCCGAGATCAAAGACAATCGTCCGATCAGCTCGCGCTCGCGGTCCTCTTCAAGTTCAACTCGCACCCAGCGGCGAACGAATCGTTGCTGTTCAGGCTCTCTCCTTGCTTGCAGGCGGTCGAGAACCAGTTCGCTCTCGGTAATGCTGATCCGCTCTAGCCGGCGGGCATCGGCGAAATTGGCCTTGAAGGCCCACCAGATGAGCGCGACGTCCAAGCCGGCAAACCCGGCAACCGGCCAGGCCCCGATGGCCATGAACAGTCCGCCGACGGCCAGATTGACGGCGGCGACGAGAACCATCACCGTCACGAACCCCTGTTTCGTGAGGCTCCGGTGGGGCGTCAGCGTTGCCTGCCAGGTTTTAGTATTGCCTCTGTCCATCGTGTTGCTCTACCCCTTAAGCGGCAAGGGAACATTGAATTCATGGCCAAAGCAAGCCGCCTCAAACCGCAAGAGATCGAGGAAATGTTCCGCCGGTTTCAGACCTCTAATCCTGAACCCAGGGGTGAGCTCCACTTCGTCAATCACTTTACACTCCTCGTTGCAGTCGTACTTTCGGCCCAGGCCACCGACGAAGGCGTCAACCGCGCGACGAAGCTCCTCTTTGCCATCGCCGACACTCCGGAAAGGATGGTTGCATTGGGTGAAGATACGGTCAGGGACTACATCAAGACCATCGGCCTGTTCCGCGGAAAGGCAAAGAACGTGATCGCCTTGTCGCAACAACTGATCGACAAGCACGGCGGCAAGGTGCCCGACGACCGCGAAGCGCTCGAGGCACTACCGGGCGTGGGACGGAAGACCGCCAATGTGGTGCTGAACATTGCCTTTGGACATCCGACGATTGCGGTAGATACCCATTTGTTCCGATTGGGAAATCGTACGGGCCTGGCGCCAGGAAAGACTCCTATCGAGGTCGAGGCCGGATTGCTCAAGACCGTGCCGAAAGCCTATACGCGTCACGCCCATCATTGGCTGATCCTGCACGGCCGGTATATCTGCAAGGCACGCAAGCCCGAGTGCTACCGCTGCCTCATTTCCGATCTCTGCCGGTTCATACCGAAGACGCCCGAACCGATTTGAACAGATGCGTGAAGTAGGATGTCGCATAAAGCGGCACCGCGAGATTGACGAAGGGCACCAGAGACAGGACAGCCGGCAGAAGCCCAGCCATGAAGATGGCAGGCCCGTTGTCCCTCCGCATGATTCGGGCCTCCTCGGCCGTCATGTGCCGCATAGCGACCATTTCGAAATATTCACGGCTGAGCAGATAGGCATTGGCCGCGACGAGGGCCACCGCCCCGATTCCAAAGAATACGACCGGCAAGACAGCGAGATTGACCAGCAGCACGACGAAAAAGAACTGAATGGCGGTCAGAATGGCCTTGCCAGCCGGAAGCGGCACGCCGCGCGGATCGCGCGGGTAGTGCTTGACCTCCACCTTCTCTGCGATACCGTCGAGAAACAGCCCTGCGAAGGCGGCCGCGACCGGAGCCATCAGGAAGAAGAAGGCCACAAGAAGTGCCGCGCCTGTGCCAAGTGCGAGTACCCAATCGGCCCATGGCCAGGAAAACTGTGTGAGTGTCGTCAGTATGACTTCAACGGCGATCAGCACAGCAATGAACAGGCCAATGGTCAGCCCGAGCGCCTTGAGCAGTACGGAGCGGAATTCAGGCGACAGCAGATCGCCCAGAGCCTTGAAGGCAGAGGTAAACATGGATGTCAGGTAATGAGGAATGCTTGCCAGCGCAAGAGAGCTTCGCTAGGGCGGAGGACAAGACAGCTGGAGAGCGGTTCATGAGCGGTTCCGAGTTTGATGTCCTCTGCATCGGCAATGCAATTGTCGACGTGATCGCACGGGTTGACGATACCTTTGTCGCCCGGCATGGACTGGTTAAGGGATCGATGAACCTGATCGATGAGGCCCGGGCAGAGCTGCTCTATGGCGACATGGGACAAGCCATCGAGATTTCGGGCGGTTCGGCCGGCAATACCGCTGCGGGCGTTGCCTCACTCGGCGGGAAAGCCGCCTATTTCGGCAAGGTGAAGGCAGATCAGCTCGGCGCCATCTTCCGGCATGACATGCGCGCGCAGGGCGTGAGTTTCGACACGCTGGCGGCAAGCGATGGTCCCGCCACCGCACGCTCTTTCATCCTGGTGACGCCCGATAGCGAGCGGACCATGAACACCTATCTCGGCGCCTGCGTGAATTTCACGACGGCGGACGTGGCGGAGAAGGTCGTGCAGAGTGCACAGGTCACCTACATGGAAGGCTATCTCTGGGATCGCCCGGAGGCCAAGGAAGCCTTCAAGCTTGCGGCAAGAATTGCGCGCGCCGCAGGCCGGAAGACGTCCATCACGCTATCAGATTCCTTCTGTGTCGAACGGCATCGAGAGAGCTTTCTTGATCTTATCCGCAATGACATCGATATCGTCTTCGCCAACGAATCCGAGATCAAGTCGCTCTACAAGACACAGAATTTCGATGGCGCGCTGCAAGCCATCGCCAAGGATTGTCCTATCGCGGTTCTCACGCGTTCGTCTGCCGGTTGCGTGGTGGTCAGAGGTTCAGACATTCACTCGGCACCGGCCTACCCCGTCAACAAGGTTGTGGATGTGACGGGCGCAGGCGACCTCTTTGCGGCGGGATTCCTCCACGGGTACACCCATGGCAAGACGCTGCCCGAATGCGCGCAGATCGGTGCAGTTGCCGCAGCCGAAGTCATCTCCCATGTCGGGGCGAGGCCAGAAATCAACCTTCAATCCCACGCCAAGGCGCTGGGAATTCTATAGTTTCCTCAGAAAGACGCTGCGGATGAAATGATCCGCTCCCTTGCGCAGGACGAGGTCTGCCCGCGGCCTCGTTGGGAGCACGTTTTCGCGCAGGTTCACAAAATTGATGGTTTCCCAGATGCGGGTGGCCGTCTCTCGCGATTCGCCGTCGGTGAGCGTTGAGTAGCGGTGGAAGTAGGACTTGGGATTTCTGAACGCGCTGTCGCGAAGCGTCAGGAAGCGTTCGATGTACCAATTCCGGAGGTCGCCCACATCCGCATCGATATAGATCGAGAAATCGAAGAAATCCGAGGTGTTTGGAATACCGCGGCCATCCCTTGGGGGGCGGCCTGTCTGCAACACGTTCAATCCTTCGACGATAAGAATGTCGGGCTGGTCGACGACCGCGCGTTCATCCTTCAGCACATCGTAGGTCAGATGAGAGTACAGGGGGGCGGTCACATTCCGTTTTCCTGCCTTGATGTCGGACAGGAAGCGCAGAATGGCGGGCAGGTCATAACTCTCCGGGAAACCCTTGCGCGTCATCAGCCCTTCGCGCTCAAGGATGGCATTGGGCAGCAGAAAACCGTCGGTCGTCACCAGGTCGACCTTCGGGTGCTTCGGCCATCTGGCGAGGAGACGCTGCAGGATACGGGCGGTGGTGCTCTTTCCGACCGCGACGCTCCCGGCCATACCGATCACGTAAGGCACCTTGCGCTCACTCAGGTGCAGGAAATTGTTGGTGGCGCGGAACAGCCCCTGGGTGGCAGCCACATAAAGGTTCAAAAGACGGGACAGCGGGAGATAGATGGTCTCGACTTCTGCAAGATCAATGCGATCATTGAGGCCGCGGAGTTCATCGAGATCCTGCTGGTTGAGCGTCATCGGCGTATCGGCGCGAAGCGCCGACCATTCATCGCGCGAGAAGCGGCGGAACGGTGAGACTTCCTTGACCAGTTCTTCCATGATCAGTCCTTGGGCCTTGAGGCCTTCTCGGCAATACCGCTCACGCCTTCGCGCTTTGCCAGTTCCGCCATGACATCGACAAGCCTTACGTCCGCGGCCTCAAGCAGAACTAGCAGGTGATAGAGCAGGTCCGCCGATTCCGACGCCAGATGCTGCGGGTTACCCTTGACAGAAGCGAGAGCCGTTTCCAGCGCTTCCTCGCCCAGTTTCTTGGCGCACTTCTCTACGCCCTGCGAAAGCAGTTTGGCAGTGTACGACGTGTCCGGTGACGCGCCCTTGCGGCTTGCCACCACGTCCGCAAGGCTGCCCAGAACTTCGAGCCGATGATCAGACATGACGTTCCCCTCCGCCTTTCACTAGCACAGGCGCATGGGGATGCCATTGGCCGAAAGGTGGCGCTTGGCTTCCGCGATGGAGTAGGTTCCAAAATGAAAGATCGATGCGGCGAGGACGGCGGCCGCATGGCCTTCCCGGATACCGTCGACCAGATGATCGAGGGTTCCAACGCCCCCTGAAGCAATAACAGGCACAGTGACGGCATCGGCGATGGCACGCGTCAATTCGATATCGAAACCTCGGCCAGTGCCGTCGCGGTCCATGGACGTCAGGAGGATTTCGCCTGCGCCAAGCGCCACGACCTCCTTTGCGAAGCTGACAGCATCGATGCCGGTCGGCTTGCGGCCGCCATGGGTGAAGATTTCCCATGTGCCTTGCCCTGTTGACTTAGCGTCGATGGCAACGACCACACACTGCGCCCCGAATTTCTCGGCGGCCTGACGGACGAAATCACGGTTGGCAACAGCAGCGGAGTTGATCGACACCTTGTCGGCGCCAGCCAGAAGCAGCTTGCGGATATCGTCAAGCGCGCGGACGCCGCCTCCGACAGTCAGCGGCATGAAACAGGCTTCCGCCGTGCGCTGGACTACATCGAAAATAATACCGCGGTTCTCGTGCGTCGCCGTAATATCGAGAAAGCAGAGCTCGTCGGCGCCTGCCGCATCATAGGCCTTGGCGATCTCGACCGGATCTCCGGCATCGCGGAGATCGACGAAGTTCACGCCCTTGACGACGCGGCCATCCTTGACATCAAGACAGGGAATGAGGCGGGCCTTCAGCATGGCGCGGCCTCTTCGAACAGACGAAGCGCCGTTGGAACGTTGATACGGCCATCATAAAGGGCACGCCCCGATATTGCGCCTTCAAGTATGCGGCAGTCGGGTTGGGTCAGCCGATGAATGTCATCCATCGAGGCAAGGCCGCCGCTCGCTATGACAGGTATGTCTACTGCATTGGCGAGCTCGAGTGTCGATTCGATATTGAGTCCCTTCAAAATGCCGTCGCGATCAATATCAGTAAAAATGATGGCTGAGACACCCACATCAGCGAAGCGGTTGGCCAGTTCAATCGCGGTCAGATCCGAGGTTTCAGCCCAGCCCTCAACCGCCACCCGCCCCGACTTCGCATCGATTCCTACCGCAACGCGGCCAGGAAAAAGCTTGCAGGCTTCGCGGACAAGCTCCGGATTTCTCAACGCGACCGTGCCGAGTATGACCCGCCGGATGCCTTTCGCGAGCCAAGACTCGACCTGATCCAGACTGCGGATGCCGCCGCCGAGTTGCACTGGAATGGAAACGGATTTCAGAATCGACTCGACAGCAGCCTCGTTGACTGGACGTCCTGCAAAAGCGCCGTTGAGGTCAACAAGATGCAGCCAGGAAAAACCCTGTGACTGGAAGGTTGCAGCCTGCGCTCCGGGATCATTGTTGAAGACAGTGGCCTGCTCCATATCTCCCAACTTGAGGCGCACGCATTGGCCGTCTTTCAGATCGATGGCTGGAAACAGGATCACGGGCGCCACCTTAGAAAATTGGAAATGAGGGACAGACCGAGGGTCTGGCTCTTTTCAGGATGAAATTGCGTCCCCGCCATGTTGTCGCGCCCAACCATGGCTGTCACAGCCATGCCATGGTCCGTCGTCGCAATCACGTCCGCCCGACTCCTGGCTTCCAGGTGAAACGAGTGGACGAAATAGGCGTGGAGTCCATTCTCGCCCAGTTTGATACCTTGGAGCAGCGCATGCGGCTGCAGCACATCGAGTGTATTCCACCCCATATGCGGAATCTTGAATGAAGGATCGCGTGGTGTGATTGGCTTCACGTCTCCTGGAATCCAGCCAAAGCCTTCGGTCACGTCATGCTCCAGCCCGCGTGTCGCCATGAGCTGCATGCCGACACAGATTCCGAGGAACGGCTTGGCGCGGATGATGACTTCCGATTCGAGCGTTTCCCACATGCCGGGAACGGCTTTCAGCCCCTCGCAGCAATCCTTGAAGGCCCCGACACCCGGCAGCACAATCCGGTCAGCCTTGCGAAGCGCTTCCGGGTCCGCCGTTACGAGAATTGGGGCATTGAGCCCGCTGTCATGCGAGGCCCGCTCGAAGGCCTTGGCGGCGGAATGCAGATTGCCGGAGCCATAGTCGATGATTGCAACGCTCATGGCCGTCTCAAACGTTGCCGAAGATGCCAAGGGTGTCGTGCGGCTGAGGCCGGTAGGTCGTCAGGACCGGAGCAGGCTGCACCGCCTGGCGCCGCTGGGAGAAATAATCCAGCTCTGCCGCCTCAAGGCTGGAAGCTTCCACGAGCCCGGCCTTGCGAAAGCCGGCACGCTCCAGTGACATGACCTTCAGCCTGCGGGCCTCGAATCCGAAGATGAGGGCGAGGCCGAATTCGGTTGCTGCCATGCTTGCCTCATTCAGTCCAAAGGCGCTGACGGAGACACTGAGTGCGACAAGGATGGCGAAGATGATGGCCGCCACGATCCACATGCGGTTCCAAAGCGCCCAGATCACGGTCAGCACCAGTGCTGCGCCCGAGAAGCCTTCCTTGACGAAAGCAACCCGGTCGACCCGGCCATCTGGCGCTTCGAGAACAGTGTAAAGCGCCATCAGCCCGCCAGCGATCCCTTGGTGGAGGGAATCCTGTCCTTTTGCCGGGGATCGATTTCCAGGGCTTCACGAAGGGCGCGCGCCAGTGCCTTGAAACACGACTCGGCGATGTGATGATTGTTGTCGGCGTAGAGCGTCTCGACATGCAGCGTCACGCCGGCATTCATGGCGAAGGCCTGAAACCACTCACGCACCAGTTCGGTGTCGAACGTCCCGATCTTCGGCGCGGTAAAATCCACCTTCCAGATGAGAAAGGGCCTGCCTGAAATGTCAATCGCAGCGCGGGTCAGCGTGCCATCCATCGGAAGATGCAGGCTTGCGTAGCGCCGGATTCCCTTGCGGTCGCCAAGCGCCTTGGCCACGGCCTGACCGATGGCGATGCCTGAATCCTCGACCGTGTGATGGTCATCGATGTGGAGGTCACCGTCGGCGCGGAGCGTGATGTCGATCAGCGAATGCCGGGACAATTGCTCCAGCATGTGATCGAGAAACCCGACGCCTGTCTTGACGTCAAACACACCCGTTCCATCGAGATCGACGGAAACGGAGAGCCGGGTTTCATTGGTCTTGCGATCGATCGAGGCCTTGCGCATCGAGGGGCTTCCGAAAGGTGAATGCCGCCGCCTCTTAGCAGATGCAAAAGGAAATGGCCAAGGGTGGCTTTTCTTTGAGCGCCGGGCGGCCTACATCTCAGCCATTGGCAGGAAAGGACTTTGCGTGGCAGAGGTTCAGACATGGCACGGGACGACCATTCTTTCGGTTCGCAAGAACGGCAAGGTGGTGATCGCCGGCGACGGACAGGTGAGCCTCGGCCAGACCATCATCAAGGGCAATGCCCGCAAGGTGAGGCCTCTGGGGGGCGGTCAGGTGATCGGCGGTTTCGCAGGCGCCACCGCCGATGCCATGACGCTGTTCGAGCGCCTTGAGGCCAAGCTGGAGCAGTATCCCAGCCAATTGACCCGCGCCTGCGTGGACATGGCAAAGGATTGGCGGACCGACCGCTATCTGCGGCGGCTCGAAGCGATGATGATCGTTGCGGATCGGTCAGTCACACTTGTGCTGACCGGCACAGGCGACGTTCTCGAACCTGAGAAGGGCATCATCGCCATTGGCTCAGGTGGCAATTATGCGCTGGCAGCGGCCAGAGCACTGGCCGACACCGACCTCGACGCGGAAGCGATCGCGCGGAAGGCCATGGGCATAGCTGCGGAAATCTGCGTCTACACCAACAACAACCTGACTGTAGAAAGCCTCGCATGACCGACTTCTCCCCACGCGAGATTGTATCCGAACTCGACCGCCACATCGTGGGCCAGACAGACGCCAAGCGCGCGGTCGCGATCGCGCTCCGCAACCGCTGGCGGCGCAAACAGCTCGAAGGGTCGCTCCGTGAAGAGGTGATGCCCAAGAACATCCTCATGATCGGCCCTACCGGCGTGGGAAAGACCGAAATTGCACGGAGGCTCGCAAAGCTGGCGAATGCGCCCTTCCTGAAGGTGGAAGCGACCAAGTTCACGGAAGTCGGCTATGTCGGCCGCGATGTGGACCAGATCGTACGTGATCTCGTCGAGTCCGGCATCGCGATGGTGAAGACGGCGCGGCGCAAGGATGTCGAAGCGCAGGCACAGCTCAATGCCGAGCGCCGCGTGGTCGAGGCCCTGGTCGGTGCGAACGCCTCGGAATCGACGCGCGAGGCATTTCGTAAAAAGCTGCGCTCGGGCGAGATGGACGACAAGGAAATTGAGATTCAGGTGGCGGATACCGGCGGAGCGGGAAGTTTCGAGATTCCGGGTATGGCCGGTTCGTCGGCGAGCGTCATCAATCTGTCCGACATGCTGGGCAAGGCCTTTGGCGGTCGGACCAAGTCGCGGCGCATGAGCGTGAAGGCCAGCCATGACGTGCTTATGGCGGAAGAATCGGACAAGCTTCTGGATCAGGACCAGATCGTTCAGGAGGCGATCGATGCCGTTCAGGAGAATGGCATTGTCTTCCTCGACGAAATCGACAAGATCTGCGCGCGCTCCGAGCGCCAAGGTGCCGACGTCAGCCGCGAGGGTGTGCAGCGCGACCTTCTGCCCTTGATCGAGGGTACGACTGTTTCGACCAAACACGGCGCTGTAAAGACCGACCACATCCTGTTTATCGCGTCGGGTGCCTTTCACATTGCCAAGCCTTCCGATCTTTTGCCGGAACTGCAGGGCCGGCTTCCGATCCGCGTCGAACTGAAGGCGCTCGACCGTGACGATTTGCAGCGCATTCTGACCGAACCGGAAGCCAGTCTCATCCGGCAGTACCGGGCCCTGCTTGCGACAGAGGGCGTCACGCTGGATTTCACCGAGGACGGCATCGCAGCTATCGCGGGAATTGCCGCCGACACCAATGCAAGCATCGAAAACATCGGGGCACGGCGCCTTCAGACAGTGATGGAACGGCTGCTGGACGAAGTGAGCTTTCTGGCACCCGACCGCTCAGGCGAAACGGTGGTGATCGACAAGTCCTACGTCGATTCCCATGTCGGCAATCTTGCGCGGAATGCCGATCTGTCGAAGTTCATCCTTTAGGTTTTTGCCTGCGACGGTTGAGTACCGCCACAAGTTCATCCAGCGTTGCAGCGTCCAGTTTGCCAATGTCATCGGCCAGCCGGTTCGCCAGCTCGGTCGCCCGCGGACTGAGACCAGCGGTATCGATGGTGATGCGGGGGTGGGAAATGCGGGCAAGCCTCACGACCTCCTCGGCATCGTCCCAGATGATGTTGAAGTAGGTCAGGATACGCTGGATCAGATGCCAGCCCGGACGGCCGCGCTTGCCATGCTCAAGAGCGGACAGATAGGCGGAAGAGACCCCGATCGCCTCGGCCATGTCCTTCAAGGTAACGCCACGCTCCATCCGGAGCTTGCGCATCCTGTCGCCGAAAGGCGTCATCGGTCGTCCCTGATCCGCCTGACGCGGACATAAAAGGCGCCGCCGCCGCCATGCTTGGGGTGGGCAGGCTGATACCCCGACACCACGCTGCGGAATTCCGATTCATGAAACCAGTCCGGAACCAGCCGACGAAGCCGACCGGCACGCTCGGGCGAATGAAAATGATCCGATCCGTGCAGGGTATGGCGCGAGTAGGGCGAGTCGCCCTTACCCGTGATCACCAGAACAGTACGCGATCCCATAGCCTGCGCTTCGCGGAGAAACTGCAGCAGATGAATGCGGGCCATTTCGATGCCGCTGCCGTGAAGGTCGAGGCGGCGTTCGATCTCCACCTGGCCACGGGTGAGTTTCTGTGTGGTGCGGCGGTCAAGGCCAGTGATCTGCGGCGGCGACTTGTGAAGCGGCGAAGGGACATGGACGTGCGGTGCAGAAACGTGCGGCGTTTGCGGAACCGGAGTTTGCCTCTTCTTGTCGACAGGAGTCATACCTGTGGACAGGGGAGAGGCCGCTCTCGAGGCGCGGTGACGCAATGGCTTGATGGTTTTGGCCGTTTCGAACCAGAGGTCGAAATCCGGAGGCTTCCTGCTCACGGCAGAAGTCCGAGGTCTTTGGCGACACTCGTGGGAAGCAGCACCGTCATGGTGCCGGGGCTCTTCATGTGACCCGCGCTGACCGCCGCCTTTTCTCCAAACCCCCAGAACACATCGCCGCGGGCAAGCCCGGTGATGGCGCTGCCTGTGTCCTGTGCGATGAGCAGATGCCGGAAGTTTCGAAGGATGGTGCCATCGCCTTCAGGAACGGACGTATCAAGCCATACCGGCGTACCAAAAGCCCATTGCGACCGGTCAATGGCCAGGCTCCGCATGGGAGTGAGTTGTACGTGTTGTGCGCCAAGCGCCCCCAGTTCCTGATTTTCAAGCTCAACTTCCCGGAAGAAGATGAAGGACCGGTTTTCCCACATCAGTTCACGGGCAGCCGCCGGGTTGTCCACCATCCATGCGCGCAAGGCTTGCATCGACATGTCCTCGCGCCTGATGACGCCACGCTCGACCAGCAGCGCACCAATTCCCGTGTAGGGCAGTCCCGATTTTGCACTGTAGGACAGACGGATGATCGAGCCATCCTCAAGCCGCACACGGCCAGAACCCTGGACATGAATGAAAAAGGCATCGGCCCAGTCCCTCAGCCAGACAAGCTCAAGCCCCTGTGCGTCGAGACGGCCCTGCTCGATCTCCTTGCGGCTGAAGTAGGGCTGGGGCTTACCGTCGACGCGGCGGCCATAGGCCAGTCCTGACTCACGCTGTTCTTCCTCCGAGAATGAAACGAGGTCGGCGGGCTTCCGGTAGATCGGAACGCGATAGGTTTCGCTTCGCTCACGGGCGCCAGCTGCCTCAGGTTCGAAATAACCCGTGAAGAGACCGGCTGGCCTGGACTGATCGATCACTCTGAAAGGCTGAAAGCGGGCCTCGAAGAAACGCCGCGCATCGCGGGCCTCGAAAGCCTCCTGGCACAGAATCTTCCACGCTTCTCGCGTTCCGGCAAACCTGACAGGCCGAGCAAAGCCCGCTCCAGTATCAAGGATTTCGCGGCACGACAGCCGGAAGGCATCCAGGGCTGCATCGTGGTTGTCGATACTCCAGCCTGCAAGGTCTTGAAAGGAAACGGGTTCGAGCGTTGGTTCTGATTCAGTGGACATGGCAGCCGATACTGACAGGAGAAGCCAGAGAGCGGCAATCCATGGTATCAAGCTGGTGCCTGCGTCGCCACCAGCTTCCAGTTCGGGTCGCGCGAGGTCACGTCGCGTTCAAAGGTCCACACATCGGTGACTTCCCGGATATGCATGGGATCACCCTCCACGAGGTCACCCGACTTCGAGTATGTCGCGGTTATCAGTTCACTGACGAAGCGCAGGGTGATGCTGGCCCTGGAGCCAACAAGGCTGGCCTGCTCGATCTTGGCCTTGTCGATACCTACAAAGCGGGATTCCACACGCTGGCCCGCCGCCTCGCGATCATCGATTGCCCCCGCAAATCCCTCGAATACATCCCTGGAAAGAAGGTTCTTCAGAGCAGCCTTGTCGCCCTTTGCAAAGCTATCGATGATCATCTCGTAGGCCATCTTCGCGCCTTCAACGAAGGTACGCGGGGTGAAGGCGGGGTCGGCTGAGGCGAGGTTTTCCAATGCAGCCGCAAGTTCGGAATCTGGCTCGGCAAAGCCCTTCCAGACGGGTTCCGCAGGTTCGCGCTCTTCATTTTGCTGTGGCGCAGGATTCGCGTTCTGGGGAAAGCGTATGACTGTCCCGGGTGGATCGGATGTCTTGTCGACGTCCTGGCGTTTTGCCTGAAAGGGATCGATCGGCGGCTTTTCCGTTCCGGTACGTGTGCCCAGCACCGACTTCAGCCGCCAGAAGACGACCAGGGCGACGGCAAGAAGAAGAATATTCAGTGGATCAAAGGTCATAGCGTGTTCCAGACAGGAAAGCCGTTTCAGATGGGCCACCCCCGAAAGTTGGCGCCGCGGACAGTTGGCTCCTATATATAGAAGGGGACCCACGGGTCCAAGACCAAAGGATGCTGTTTTCCTTCATGCTGCGTTTTCTGCCTTTCCTGTTCCTCGTCGGCGTGGCCCTTGAGATTGCTTCGATCATCTGGATCGGCGGCCTCGTCGGCGTGCTCCCCACCTTGCTGCTCCTGTTTGCAGGCGGCATGATCGGGATTGGTCTGTTCCGGTCGGCCGGTGCCAATATGCTCCAGACACTCCGATCACCTATTCAGCAGGTGTCCTTGCAACAGGGCCTTGCCGGCAAAACGATGTTGCGCGTGGCGTCCGGCTTTCTCTTCATCATTCCGGGTTTCTTCAGCGACATCGTCGCGCTATTCCTTCTGCTTCCTCCCGTACGAAATTTTCTCATCTCCAAATTCAAGGTCGAAACATTCCCGGCTGAGATGTCAGCTTCCCGGCGATACGATACCGTAATCGAGGCGGAAGCCATCGAAATCACAGGCGAAACGGAAGCACCGCGAACTAAAGGCAGAGACCGGCAATGACATGCCGTGCCGTTCTGCCGACTTGCGAGCGCAATGACGTCATGTTAGCCAAGGCACATCATTTCCTGTGAGGCTAGTACAAGATGTCCAAGACCCCTGTTTCCGATAATGTGAAGGATGAGCCCAGCGAGGCCAATGGCAATGGGGCCGTACCTTCCGCCTCCGGCGTCGCCGAGCAAGCCGGAGAAGCCGCCCCAAAGGTTCAACCCTCGCTTCGCATTCTGGGACAGTACCTCAAGGATCTGAGTTTTGAGAATCCAAACGCGCCGCAGACATTGGCGCCGCAGCAGGCGCAGCCGGACATCAACATCTCCGTGAATGTGAACGCACGCAACATTGCGCCGACCGACTTCGAAGTGGAATTGCATCTCGATGCCAAGGCTACCGTTCAGGAGAAGGTGATTTTTGCCGCCGAACTCGTTTACGCCGGGACGTTCCGGCTGGAGAACTTCCCGCAGCAGATGATGCACCCTGCGGTTCTCATCGAATGCCCGCGCCTGCTGTTTCCCTTCGCACGGCAGATTCTGGCCGAAGCGACACGCAATGGCGGATTTCCGCCGCTCATGCTTGACCCGATCGACTTCGCGTCGATGTATCAGAAGCGCCTGCAGCAGCAAACTGTCGGAAAGGCCTAGTTCAGCGCCTGCTTCCAGAGAGCCTCGTCGCCCAGTGCAGCAACAAATGCTGCGTGGGCTTCGCGTTCTTGGTCCGTTAGCCGAGAGGCGAGCGGAAACGGGCGTTCGCGGCTCGCCTGGCGCTGGTCAACCGCGACCGTCTTCTTCTGGATCCTCGACTCCAGGATGAGAGCGGTCTGCCGGCCTCCAATGAGTTCGAGATAGACCTCCGCCAGGAGTTCGGAATCCAGAAGGGCGCCGTGCTTGGTCCGCTTGCTGTTGTCAATGCCATAGCGCCGGCACAAGGCATCGAGACTGTTTGCGGAGCCTGGGTGTTTCTGACGGGCGAGATGTAGCGTGTCGATCACCCGTTCCGGCGGGATGGAGGGGAGGCGGAGAAAGCCCAGCTCTGCATTCAGAAAGCCAATGTCGAAGCTTGCGTTGTGAATGACGAGAACAGACTCGCCAATAAACTCGAGGAAGTCTTTGGCAATCGAGGCGAAAATCGGCTTGTCGGCCAGAAAAGCCACGGAAAGTCCATGAACGGCTTGTGCCTCGGCAGGCATGTCCCGTTCCGGATTGATATAGACGTGAAATGATTGTCCGGTTGGCAGGTGGTTCAGGAGTTCGACTGCGCCAATTTCAACGATGCGGTCCCCGGTCCTGGGATCGAGGCCCGTGGTTTCAGTATCAAGAATGATTTCTCTGACCATGTCCGGATTGATTCTTCCTCAGATCTTCGATGATGGCTTCAACCTGGCGGCGGGCGTCGTCAAGGCTCACTGACGTATCGATGACATAGTCGGCGCGGCTGCGCTTTTCCACGTCTGGCAGTTGCTTCGAAAGAATGTAGTCGAGTTTCTCCACTGTCATGTGCGGGCGCTTGAGTGCGCGCTCCCGCTGCAGGTCAGGCGGCGCGGAGACCACGATGATGCGGTCCACTTCTTTGTCCCGGCCGGTTTCAAACAGCAATGGAATGTCGAGAATGGCAATATCGGCGCCACGTTGAGCCATATCAGACAGAAATCGTTCCTGCCGCACCCGGATGAGGGGATGTACTGCCTTCTCGATCTCGTGGAGAAGGCCAGGCCGTTCAAGAACCTTTGCGGCAAGCCGTTTGCGATCGACGGCTTCGTCGATGATGGCGGACGGTTCGAGCCTGCCGATTTCCTTTGCCGCTTCGCCACCCTTGCCATAGAGCTCATGAACGGCACCGTCGCTGTCGAAGACCGGAATATCAAGGTTGGCGAACATCTTCGCCGTTTCGGTCTTGCCCATCGCGATTGAGCCCGTCAGACCGACAACAATCATTTTCCGTACTCCGGATCGATGTCTCGCGCGACCAGATCGTGGAGTTCTGTGGTCACGCTTGGTCTTGTGCCGAACCACAGTTCGAATCCACGAACGGCCTGATGGAGAAGCATCCCGAGGCCTTCAACCACCCTATTGCCGCGCCGCGCTGCATCATTCAACAGTGCTGTGCGAAGAGGTGTGTAGACGATATCGGTGACAACGGCCTTGCTATCGAGTCGATGCAAGTCGATATCGAGCTCCGGCTGGCCCTTCATGCCAAGCGATGTCGTGTTGACGAGCAGATCACAATCATCGAGCAACTCGCTTCGCAACGACCAGTCTGCGGACGTCACTCTTGCCCCAAATCGTTCGCAGAGCGCGCTTGATTTGCCTGCCGATCTGTTGATCACCACGATCTCTGCGGCGCCATTCGTCAGCAGCGCATTCACGATCGCAAGCGCGGCACCGCCAGCGCCCAGGACAATCGCGCGTGATCCCTTGATTTCCAGTTCTGGAGCACCGGCTTTCAGGCTATTGATGAAACCCTCTCCATCCGTATTGGTGCCGAGGATCGCGCCGTCCCGCACATAGACCGTGTTGACGGCGCCCAACAGTCTGGTCGCTTCATCGGCCGGTTTGACAAGCCCGAAGGTCGTCTCCTTGTGTGGCAGCGTGACATTGCAGCCCGCATAGCCATTCTGCACAAGAGATCCCAGAAACGCTGCAAGGCGCTCGGGTTCGACGGGCTCCCTCGTATAGGCCCCTTCTATTCCGTGCTTCTGAAGCCAGTAGCCATGAATGATGGGAGAGCGCGAGTGAGAGATGGGCCAGCCAATGACGCATGCCTTGATCAAGATCGTATCTCTCCGCTCGTCCTGAGGTATTGAAAAAGCGGCAGAAGCGGCAGCCCCAGAATGGTGAAATAGTCGCCCGCAATCGAATCGAAGAGTTGAAGGCCGATGCCTTCGATCTTGTAGCCCCCGACGGACGACGTACAGTCAGTGCCTATCGTTTTTAGATACCCTTCAAGGAAGGTATCGCTGAAGGTCCTCATCGTGAGGCTGGCTGTTTCCGTGACCTGCCACACGCATGCCCCATGTCTTGCACAGACAACACTTGAGATAAGCTGATGGGTATGACCGCGAAGCTCTCCAAGCTGGCGCCGGCAGTCATCGCTATCATATGGTTTCGAGTAAACTCTGTTGCCCAATGCCAGGACCTGGTCCGCGCCGACCACGCAGGTGTCTGGGAAGCGGGCCGAAACATCCTCTGCCTTTGCCTTGGCGAGATTCAGTGATGTTTCTGCAGGTGACCATTCCGGGTGTTCCGCCACGAGTTGACGTTCATCGACTTGCGGTGACCGGGATGTGAAGGTCAGGCCCGCATTTGAAAGAATAGTTTGCCGCGTTCGGCTCGTCGATGCCAGGATGATCATTCTATCTTTCCTGCCGCTTGCTTTCCGCAAGCATGTTCAAGATCGTCGCTGCTGTTTCCTCGACCGAACGCCGGGTGACATCGATCATCGGCCAATCATGCGTCGAACAGAGGTTTTTCATGATCATCAACTCATCCGTGATCAGGCGTGGATCAGCATAGTCGGTGGAACGGGATTCCTTCAGCGACAGCAGTCTGTGGCGGCGGATCTGGGCAATGCGCTCCGCACTCGCGATGAGGCCCACAATGAGCGGCCCGCTCACGGTCGAGAGTTTGTCTGGAACGGGAATTCCTGGAACAATAGGAATATTCGCGGTTCTGACGCCCCGCTGTGCGAGATAGATCGATGTTGGTGTCTTGGAAGTCCTGCTCACGCCTAGAATGACGACATCGGATTTCTCAAGATCATCCGTGTTCTGCCCGTCATCATGGGCCATTGTGAAGTTCAGTGCGTCGATGCGGCGGAAATAGTCGGAGTTCAGGGCGTGCTGGCCCGCAACCTGAGGCCTCGATGATGCGTTAAGATATTGGGACAGCGTCGCGATGATGGGATCGAGGATGGAAAGGCAGGGCACGCCCAACGCATCGCACTGCTGTTCGAGATGTTTCCGGATGTCGGGATTGATAAGAGTGAAGAGTACAATGCCGGGCTGCTCTTCAATCTCCCTCAGGGCGCGGTTGAGCTGCGATGGAGTCCTGACAAGCGCATAGATATGCGCGATGGGGCGGAAGTCGGAATACTGGGCGGCTGCGGCCTTCGCGACAGTGTTCAGGGTCTCTCCCGTCGCGTCCGAGACGAGATGAAGATGAAAATACCGCTGTGGGCTGACCTGGGGCATGGCTGTGGATGAAATGTGGATGGGTTTCCGCTGATCAGTGACCCCACCGTTTCCTTTTGTTTGTCCTCAGGGGTATTCCACAGCTTGGCCCAGGCGGCAACGAAAGGCTGGATGCTGTGGACAAGGCCTCGAGCGCCACACCAGCATCAACAGTCGTCAACGCAAAATGGAACCCGTTAACGTTTTGTTAGGACATGTTAATTTTTGGTTAACGGCAGTTGCATCAATTTAAGTGCCGAAGGTTGTTCTTGACCTGTGGACGATCATTGGATTGGGTTGTATCCCGCTTCTAGGGTCCCAAACAAAAGATACAAGAAGACATAGAATGATAGATATTAGGAGGGATGGCCAGTCATCCCGCAGCGCGTTGCTCGATGTTCTCATGCGAAAGCCTGCCGAGCGCCGGCCGATGTGGTTCATGCGGCAGGCAGGACGGTATTTGCCGGAGTACAGGGCCGTTCGTGAGAAGGCCGGGTCCTTTCTCGATCTTTGTTACAACCCGGAGCTCGCCTCCGAGGTGACCATTCAACCGCTCCGGCGTTACGATCTCGATGCGGCCATTCTCTTTGCCGATATTCTGGTGGTTCCACACGCGATGGGGCTGCCGTTGAGGTTCGAGGAAGGGGAGGGTCCGATCCTCCAGCCGGTCAGAAGTCTTGAAGATCTCGCGAAGCTGAAGCCGCTGGTGTCATCTCATGAAGTCAGGCAAGTCTGCCGCACGGTTGCCTGGACGCGTTCTCAGCTTCCTGCGGATCGAGCGCTCATCGGGTTTTGCGGGGCGCCGTGGACTGTTGCGAGTTACATGATCGGGGGCGGCAGTTCCGACCGGGTGATTGCAAAAGTTGCAGCCTATCAACGCCAGCCATGGTTTGTCGCGTTGATGGACCGGCTGGTTGTGGAATCCGTCGACTATCTCTGCGCCCAGGCTGATGCTGGGGCCCAGGCTGTTCAGATTTTCGATTCCTGGGCTGGGGATCTCGGCGGCAGTGAACTGGATGAGTTTGTTTTGAAGCCGATCCAGGCCATCATTGATGGCGTGAAGGAGCGGCATCGCGATCTGCCGATCATCGTCTTTGCCCGCGGTATTGGCAGTCGACAGAAAAAGGCCGCTGAACTCAATGGGGCGAATGCGATTGGCATCGAAACCGAGCTCGAACTGACTGAATTGCCGTCGGATGTGGTGGTTCAGGGAAATCTTGACCCTGTAGCGTTGCTGGCGGGGGCCGATGTGGCTGCCGCGGAAGCCCGCAGGATTTGCGCCTCGGTGCAGAGAAACCGCCACATCTTCAATCTGGGGCATGGAATTCGCCTGGGTACCGATCCGGCCGTCGTTGGGGCCGTCGTGGAGGCTGTCAGGCGATTCGATGACTGATCCGTATAGCTGGATCAAGATCCTCCATATTCTGGCGGTCATTTCCTGGATGGCCGGACTGTTCTATCTCCCGCGACTGTTTGTCTATCATGCCGAGCGGGGACAGACGGCTGGCCTTGCGGAGACGTTCAAGATCATGGAACGCAGGTTGCTGAAAGCGATCATGCGGCCAGCTGCACTTGTTACCGGTGTCACCGGGATTCTGCTGATCTGGCAAGGCAGCTGGTATGGTCCAGTTCCGGTATGGCTCTGGCTCAAGCTTGTTCTGGTGATTGGAATGTTCTTGTTTCATGGGTTATTGGAACGTCATGTGGCGGCGTTCAGGGATGATCGTGAAGGGCATTCGGGCAGATATTTCCGGGTTGCCAACGAGGTGCCCACCCTGCTTCTGATTTTCATCGTCATTCTGGTGGTCGCGAAGCCGTTCTGAGTTTGTTGTTGGCGCTGGGGCCTGAAGAGGCTATATAGGCACCGCTTCGCATCGCCACGGCTTGATGCGGTCCCGCCAATTCGTTCCCGCCGTCCGGCCGGAACTCCCCTTTGTGAAAAGATAATGACTGTTATTGCTGAGCTGAAAGAGATCAAGCTTCAGGACCTTAAGTTGAAGACGCCCGCGGAGCTGGTGTCGCTGGCTGAGGAGCTTGAGGTCGATAATGCGAGCGCTTTGCGCAAGCAGGAGCTTCTGTTTGCCATTTTGAAGAATCTTGCCATCCGGGATGTCGAGATCATCGGCGAAGGCGTCGTGGAGGTGCTTCAGGACGGCTTCGGATTCTTGCGGTCGCCTGATGCCAATTACTTGGCTGGCCCGGACGATATCTACATCAGTCCGAGTCAGATCCGGAAGTTTACCTTGCGGACGGGTGATACCGTCGAAGGGCAAATTCGGAGCCCGAAGGACGGTGAGCGCTACTTCGCTCTGGTGAAGGTCAACAAGATCAACTTCGAGGATCCCGAAAAAACCCGCCACAAGGTTCACTTCGACAACCTGACACCGCTCTATCCGGACGAACGCCTGGAGATGGAAATTGGTGATCCGACGAAAAAGGACTACTCGTCCCGGGTCATCGATATTGTTTCTCCGCTTGGCAAGGGCCAGCGCGGGTTGATCGTTGCTCCGCCGCGGACCGGCAAGACCGTTCTGCTCCAGAACATTGCGCATGCAATCACGGCCAACCATCCGGAATGCTATCTGATCGTGCTGCTGATTGACGAGCGTCCGGAAGAAGTGACCGACATGCAGCGGTCCGTGAAGGGGGAGGTCATCAGCTCCACGTTTGACGAGCCCGCCTCGCGGCATGTTCAAGTTGCGGAGATGGTCATCGAGAAGGCGAAACGGCTGGTGGAACATGGCCGAGACGTCGTGATCCTGCTCGATTCGATCACGCGACTGGGCCGCGCCTATAACACTGTTGTTCCCTCCTCTGGCAAGGTTCTGACCGGGGGTGTCGATGCAAACGCCTTGCAACGCCCGAAGCGTTTCTTCGGTGCAGCCCGCAACATTGAAGAAGGCGGCTCTCTTACGATCATCGCGACCGCTCTCATCGATACCGGCAGCCGGATGGACGAAGTGATCTTCGAGGAGTTCAAGGGAACGGGCAACTCCGAAATCATTCTGGACCGCAAGGTTGCCGACAAGCGTGTCTTCCCGGCCATCGACATCCTGAGATCCGGCACCCGCAAGGAAGAGCTGCTAGTGAAGCCGGAACTCTTGAAAAAGACCTATGTGCTTCGCCGGATTCTCAACCCCATGGGAACCGTCGATGCGATCGAGTTCCTTCTGGACAAGCTCCGGCAGACAAAGGGCAACAGCGATTTCTTCGATTCAATGAATGCCTGAGGAAGCTGGTCCGATTCGGTCCCGTGATGAACGCGACTGACACGATCTATGCGCTGTCTACTCCGCCGGGGCGGGGAGCCATTGCAATCATCAGGATTTCCGGACCGCAGACCAGCGTCATTCTTGAAAGTCTTGCTGGATCGACCGGAGTACCGAGGCGGTTCCAGGTTCGGAAGCTTGTCGATCCATCAACCTCGGATACCCTCGATCAGGCGGTCGTCATCTGGCTGCCCGCACCCTCGACCTTCACTGGGGAGGATTGTGCCGAGCTTCAGCTCCATGCCAGCCCGGCCGTGTTGAGGGCGCTCTTCCTGGTTCTGTCGCGATTTGAAGAGGTTCGGCTGGCGGAACCGGGAGAGTTTACCCGGAGAGCGGTCCGAAACGGCAGGATGGACCTCGTCGAAGCCGAAGGGCTGGGCGATCTTCTGGCTGCCGAGACGGCTCTGCAGCGTCGGCAAGCCATGTCGCAGATGCTCGGTAGGGCCAGCTCGATTTTCGATTCGTGGCGGGAACGATTGCTCCAGATCCGTGCGGATATCGAGGCCGTCGTTGATTTCGTGGAAGAGGAAGGCGTGGCTGAGGCCGCAAGTGCTTATATAAATGAGCAAATCGGCGACTTGCTAACCGTACTTGAAGGGGAATTCAATCGTAGCCGCTCCGCGGAGGTCGTGAGGGACGGGCTGCGGATCGTCCTGGCGGGTTTGCCGAATACCGGGAAATCAAGCTTGCTCAATGCCATCGCCAAGCGTGAGGCAGCGATTGTCTCTTCTGTTCCGGGGACAACACGCGACGTGATAGAGGTTTTTCTTGATCTGGACGGTCTTCCGGTGATTTTGGCCGATACGGCAGGCCTCAGGGATGCTGGCGCCGACACTGTGGAAGCCGAGGGAATTCGTAGAACTCACGAGCGCTTGACTGAAGCCGATCTCGTTGTCTGGGTGATGTCGCCGGATGTACCCGGTAGTGCAGAGTCTGACGTGTCGGTCGTTCCGGATCTGGTGGTGCAGTCCAAGAGTGATCTTGCCGGGCCTCAATCGGGACTCCTGCGAAACGATGACGGCGTTCCCGTTATCGTGTTGTCCGTGAAAACAGGTGAAGGCCTGACTGATTTGACATCCCGTCTTGCTTCCATGGGCAGGAAAGCCCTCGTTGACCAGGAATCGGCTGTTGTTGTGGGGCAAAGGCAACGTGAGGCCGTAGCGGAATCGATTCGGTTCCTCAATGAGGCAGCCGCACAGTCGAGTGACTCATTGGAACTCAAGGCAGAGGGCATCAGGCGCGCGGCAGATGCCATAGCCCGCCTGACGGGCCGCACCGAAGTCGAGGAATGGCTTGGTGCCATTTTCAGCCGGTTCTGTATCGGAAAGTAGTCTTGTGTTTCACGTGAAACGCTCCGTCTTTTGACCTCCGGGCTGTGATCAACTACATAGACCGCATGACCAGATTTACAGACGTGATAGTGGTTGGTGGCGGACACGCAGGTGCGGAGGCAGCCGCCGCATCCGCCCGTTTGGGCGCACGAACCATTCTCCTGACCAACAATGCCGCCACCATCGGTGAAATGTCATGCAACCCGGCTATCGGAGGACTCGGCAAGGGTCACCTCGTTCGCGAGATCGATGCTCTTGATGGATTGATGGGGCGGGTCTCGGATTCTGCGGGAATTCAGTTCAGACTTCTCAACAGGTCCAAGGGCCCTGCTGTCAGAGGTCCCCGTGCTCAGGCAGATCGAAAACTGTATCGGCATGCAATGCAGGACGAGATTTCATCCCAGAGAGAACTTTCTATCATCGAGGGCTCCGCTGTCGGACTCGCCATCAAGGATGGAGTGGTTTGCGGTGTCCTTTGTGAAGATGGAAGCACTCATCTCTGTGGTTCAGTGGTTCTCACCACAGGCACATTCCTGAACGGTTTGATCCACATCGGTGATCGCCGAATTCCTGCAGGACGTCATGGCGAACCGCCCGCTCTCGGGTTCTCGCAACAACTCAGAGCGGCGGGACTCCAGCTTGGACGGCTCAAGACCGGCACGCCGGCCCGTCTTGATGGAAAGTCCATTTCCTGGGAGAGGTTGGAGGAACAGAAGGGAGACCCTGAACCATCGCCCTTTTCCTTCCTCACATCCTCGATCACGACGCCGCAGGTGTCCTGCTTCATAACCCACACCACGCGCGCCGGGCATGGGATCATCGCAAACAATATTCATCGGTCACCCGTGTATTCGGGTCAGATCGACGGTGTAGGGCCGCGCTATTGCCCATCGATCGAAGACAAGGTGTCCCGTTTCCGGGACAAGGATACCCATCAGGTGTTCCTCGAACCTGAGGGTCTGGACGACGACACTGTATATCCAAACGGCATTTCTACATCTCTTCCCGAAGACGTACAGGACGCCTTTCTCCGATCCATACCCGGTCTTGAGAATGTGGTCGTGAGACGGTGGGGATACGCGATCGAGTATGACTATGTCGACCCGCGCGAACTCAGCTTGAGCCTGGAAGTGAAGTCACTCCCGGGGCTCTTTCTGGCCGGGCAAATCAATGGAACGACCGGCTATGAGGAGGCGGCAGCCCAGGGACTCGTAGCCGGGCTGAATGCTGCCAGAAGGTCCGGCGGTCAGGAGCCCGTCATCCTGAACCGGGCCGACGCATATATTGGCGTGATGATCGATGATCTTGTGACCAAGGGTGTTTCAGAGCCCTACCGCATGTTTACGTCTCGAGCCGAGTACAGGTTGTCATTGCGTGCCGACAATGCCGATCTTCGGCTCACTCCGAAGGGTATCGATCTCGGACTTGTCGGCAACCGGCGGCGTACTGCTTTCTCTCAACGCCAGACGCGAATCAGGGAGGGCCTTTCGCTGGCGGGTCAACTCGGTCTTACCTCAGGCGAGGCCTCAAAGAGGGGGCTGAAGGTCAATCAAGACGGCCTTCGCCGCAGTGCTCTGGATCTCATAGGGATGCCGGATGTGGATTGGGCCGGTGTCTGCGCCCTGTGGCCCGAGCTCCAGTCACTGAAACCGGATGTTGTCGAGGCGCTGGAGGCGGAAGCTCTCTATGCTGGTTACATCAAGCGTCAGGACAGCGAAGTTGAGGTGTTGCGCAAAGAGGATGCCCTCGCGATCCCTGCAGCGCTCGACTATGCCGCCATGCCCAGCCTGTCCGCCGAGCTTCGGCAAAAACTCCAGAAAGTCCGGCCGGCCACCCTTGGACAGGCCTCGCGCATGGACGGTATGACACCAGCGGCTTTGGCCGTCATTCTGGGGCACATCAAGCGCCGTGATCGTCAGAGTGCTGCGTGACAACTGCCCCACAGGATCCAGCCCTGCTTCTTGGCCGCCTCGGTGTTTCACGTGAATCACTCGACCGGCTGAAGACCTTTGTCGACCTCCTGCTGCAATGGCAAAAGCATATCAACCTGATTGGACCCTCCACCATCGATACTGTGTGGTGGAGGCATATTCTGGACTCTGTTCAACTGCTCCCGCTTCTGCCTCCAGCCACACGATCGATTGCCGAGCTGGGATCGGGCGCGGGTATCCCGGGACTGATTCTGGCCATTGCGGGCAATTTCGAGGTCCATCTCTACGAGTCCAACGGAAAGAAAGCTGCGTTTCTGAGAGAGGCGATCCGAAAACTCGGACTTTCGGGTCATGTTCACAGCGTTCGCCTTGAATCGCTCGTCAATGCGCACGATCTCCCGGATGTGCAGTGTGTGGTCGCGAGGGCCTTGGCTCCTCTTCCACTGCTTCTTGACTACGCGAGTCCCTTTCTCACAAAGGGAGCGATAGGTCTATTCCACAAGGGACAAGATGTGGACATTGAATTGACCGATGCTACCAAGTATTGGAAACTGCAGTTCTTGAAACATCCAAGCCTGTGCGATTCGCGCGGTGTCATACTCGAAATCAAAGAGGCCACCCGTGTCTGATCCCGTCACCTCAACCCTTTCGCATCCCGCAATGCCGCGGATTCTCGCCGTCGCCAACCAGAAGGGTGGCGTCGGAAAGACGACAACGGCCATCAATCTGGGAACGGCACTCGCGGCCGTTGGCGAGACGGTGCTCATCGTTGACCTTGATCCACAAGGTAACGCCAGCACGGGCCTGGGGATCCATCGTCGGACCCACCAGCGCTCCACGTATCACGTGCTGATGGGAGAAGCCGGCCTCAAGGATGTCATCGTGGAGTCCGGTATTCCCCGGCTTCATTGTGCGCCTTCAACCATGGATCTGCTGGGCGCCGAGCTGGAGCTGGCCAGTATTGACCGCAAGACCTACCGGCTGGCCGATGCCATTGCAGTTTTATGCAAGCAGGGCGACCCCAGCCGGACCTACTCTTATGTTCTGGTCGATTGCCCTCCGTCGCTGAACCTTCTGACGATCAATTCGCTCTCGGCCGCCGATGCGATCCTGGTCCCACTTCAATGCGAGTTCTTTGCGCTAGAAGGCCTGAGCCAGCTCATCAAGACTGTGGAACGCGTGAAGACGAGCCTCAATCCGCGCCTCACCATTCAGGGCGTCGTCCTGACCATGTTCGACCGGCGGAACAATCTTTCGGAACAGGTGGCCGAAGACGTCAGGAGCGTACTGGGAGACAAGGTCTACCAGACGGTCATACCGCGCAACGTCCGCATTTCCGAAGCCCCGTCTCATGGAAAGCCGGTCTTGCTGTACGATAATTCCTGCGTGGGTTCGCAGGCTTACATCCGGCTGGCCTCTGAAGTGATCCGGCGCGAGCGGGAATTGCGGGCGGCCTGAACGATTCGCTCCCGGAACAAATTGAAGAACGCGTTTGTGTGAATAGCATAGAGTAGTACGAGACATGGACATGATGCAGCCTCCGAAGAAGCGATTGGGACGTGGCCTTGCCGCCCTCATTGGCGACGACACCAGCGAAGAGGCCGTGGTTCAGGATGCCCGCTCGCTCCGGCACATGCCCATCGAACTGTTGCGGGCAAGCCCCAACAATCCTCGCAAGCACTTCGCCGAGGCTGACCTTGAAGACCTCTCGCGGTCAATTCGTGAAAAGGGACTGCTTCAGCCCATCGTCGTCCGGCCTTTGCCTCAGGGCGAATATGAAATCGTTGCTGGCGAGCGGCGCTGGCGCGCTGCACAGCGCGCAGCCATACATGACGTGCCGGTTCTCATCCGTGAACTGACCGACGGCGAGGCGCTGGAAATTGCGCTGATCGAAAATATCCAGCGGTCGGACCTCAATCCTCTCGAAGAGGCCCGAGCCTATGGACTGCTGCTGGAGCAGTTCAACTATACACAGCAGCAGCTGGCTGACTCGATCGGCAAGAGCCGCAGCCATATTGCAAATACGTTGCGGCTTCTGAACCTGCCCGACTCGGTACGCCAGCAGATTGAAGATGGTCAACTGACAGCTGGCCACGCCCGGGCGCTTGTGGCAACCGATTCGCCTGCGGAACTTGCGGATCAGATCATCAAGCTTGGGCTTTCGGTTCGCGAAGCGGAAGGTCTCGCTCGCGATGCGTCACCAGTCAAGAAAACCAAGGTCAAACCCGAGAAGGACGCCGACACCAAGGCGCTCGAGAGAGCGGTATCCGAAGCCATCGGGCTCAAGGTTGAGATCGCCCACAAGGGTGATGCCGGCGGCAGCCTCGTAATCAGCTATAAGACCCTTGAACAGCTGGAAGATATCTGCCGCCGCCTTCAGGCCCTTTGAGTCGGCTCTCAGTGCCGAAAGTGCCTGAAGCCGGTGAAGACCATGGCAAGGCCCGCGTCATCTGCCGCCCGGATGACGTCGTCATCCTTGAGTGACCCACCCGGCTGAATGACAGCGGTAGCGCCAGCCTCGGCCGCCTGAAGCAGGCCATCCGGGAATGGAAAGAATGCGTCCGACGCAACGACCGAACCCCTGATCGAGGGTTCGGCCAAGCCGGCATTCCTCGAGATGTCCTGATTCTTGTGAGCCGCGATCCGGGCGGAATCGACCCGAGACATCTGGCCAGCCCCGATCCCGACGGTCGTGCCACCCTTGGCATAGACGATTGCATTGGACTTCACATGCTTTGCCACGCGGAACGCGAACCGGAGGTCATTGAGCTCTTGTTCGGTCGGGGCGCGTTTCGTGACAACCTTCAATGCCATGTGGTCGACAGTCGCCGTGTCCCGAGTCTGAACCAGCAGCCCCCCTCCGACAGATCGCACTGAAAGACCACCTTGCGCTCCCAGGCCAGTCTCCAACAGGAGAAGCCTCAGGTTCTTCTTCCTGGCAACAATGTCCAGAGCTGCCTCATCCGCGGACGGCGCCACAATGACTTCCGTGAAAAGCTCGGTAATCTCTTCAGCCGTCGCAGCATCCAGATTCCGGTTCACGGCAATGATTCCCCCGAAGGCGCTGACCGGGTCACAACTCAATGCCTTGCGATAGGCACTCCGAAGATCTGCTCCCAGAGCCACACCGCAAGGATTGGCGTGTTTCACGATCACACAGGCCGCATCTGAGCCCGCATCGAATTCCGCCAGGCATTCGATCGCCGCATCTGTGTCATTGATGTTGTTGTAGGAAAGTTCCTTGCCCTGAACTTGCCGGGCAGCAGTGATGCCGAACCGGCGGCCGGGCGCAGCATAGAGAGCAGCCGACTGATGTGGGTTCTCGCCATACCGCAGTTTCTGCAGCAATTGCCCGCCAGTGGCGAAGTATGGCCCCAAGGCATCGCCCGACTGGTTGCCGAACCACAGGCTGATCGCCGCATCGTAACTCGCGGTCCGCGAAAACGCCTTCGCTGCCAATCGCCTACGGCTTTCCAGGGATGTTCGATTCGCCTGTGAAACAAGCTCTTCACCAACTGCGCCATAATCCACGGGATCGACGATCACTGTCACGTCCTGGTGGTTCTTGGCCGCTGCGCGGATCATCGCAGGTCCCCCCACATCGATGTTCTCGATGGTGTCGTCCCAACCCGCACCCCTGGCGACAGTCGCCTCGAAGGGATAGAGGTTCACGACAAGCAATCCGATCGGCGCAATCTGGTGTGTAGCCATCGCTTCCCTATGTTTCGGGTCGGACAGCACGCCCAGCAGGCCGCCATGAATCATCGGGTGAAGTGTCTTGACGCGGCCGTCCATGATTTCGGGAAAGCCGGTAACATCAGCCACTTCCGTAACGGGTAAACCAGCTGCCTTGAGCGATTTGGCTGTTCCGCCTGTCGAGATCAGCTCAATTCCCAAAGTTACAAGATTGCCGGCAAACTCCAGAAGCCCAGTCTTGTCGGAGACGGAAAGCAATGCGCGCCGAATTGGTTCAGACATCATGTCCTCTTTGGGCCGTTTCGGGTCCGCATAGCACGTCCGGCGTCTGGTACAACCGTCATGTCCGGCGGCGAAGGGCCACTGCAAAGAAACCGTCGAGGCCTTCCGATGCCCCGATCTTCATGAAGGGTAGTGTCCTGATCCAGCCTTCCGGCATCACGAACTCCGACGGAAGGCCCGGAACGAGAGGCTCAACAATTTCGAAACCGGGCTGTGCCGCCAGGAACTTCTCGACCTGCTGCTCACCTTCCTCCGGCTCAAGCGAGCAGGTGCAAAATACCAGCAAACCGCCTGGTGCGACACGAGCACTCGCACAGGACAGCAATTCAGCCTGAAGCTTTGCAAGCTGCAGGATCTGAGGCTCAGTCTTCAGGTAAGCCAGTTCCGGATGGCGGCGGATCGTACCTGTTGCAGAGCAGGGCGCATCCAGCAACACGGCATCGAACAGCTTGGTCATGCCGAGCGCGCGCACGTCGGCTTCCACGATCTCCGCGGTCATACCGGTTCGCGCCAGGTTTTCGCGCAGGCGTGACAGCCGTTGCGGCGAGGAATCAACGGCTGTCACCGAGGCACCCGCAGCTATCAACTGCATGGTCTTGCCGCCGGGAGCTGCGCAAAGATCGAGAACCTCACGTCCCCTGACATCTCCGAGGAGGCGCACAGGCAGCGCGGCGGCGGCATCCTGCACCCACCATTCGCCCTCGGAAAAACCCGGGAGTTCCGTAACACCAGCGTGATCTGCACTCAGCCGGACCGATCCCGTCGGCAAGGGCATACCGCCGATCCGGGTGGCCCACTCCTCGGGATCAGTCTTTACCGAAATATCGAGGAAGGGTTCGTTTCGATGGGCCTTGTCAATCTCGCGGGCATAGCCGGCCCCATAATTCTGGCTCCATCTCCACCAGAGCCATCCGGGCGTGTTGAGGGGAGGGCCCTTGGAGCTCTCCAGATCGGCCTTGCCTTGCGCGGCGATCTTCCGAAGGACGGCGTTCACCAACCCCGAGAAGTGAGTGGCATTGCGGTCGGTGCGGGCGGACCTGACCGCCTGATCGATCGCAGCGTGGACCGGTACTCCAAGAAAGAGAAGTTCGGCAATTCCGACCCACAAGATGAAATTCGCAGGTCCCGATTTCCGGGGAAGTGGTTTCGCGAGATGAGATTTGAGAACCCATTCAATCTCGCCACGATGACGAAAGATGGTGAGCAGAAGGACATGAAGAAAGGAACGGTCCCGGGACTCGAGTTGCCCGATCCCGGAGGCTGTGCGCAGGCTTTCCTCGATCGTCAATCCATCGCGGACAATGCGTTCCACCAGACTGGCCGCCAGCTGGCGGACCTCCAGGCCCTTCGGCGCAGTAGCGACAGCGCTCAACCCCACGGTCCGGATCGCCCTTCGTTCATCTGTCCCCATGGTCCGCGTGGGCGGGCCACCTGGCCCATCTCATGGGATATCTTCTGAAGGGCCTCGATCCGATTGCGCGGATCGGGATGCGTGGAGAACAGGCCGTCCATCCTCTGGCCTGACAGCGGGTTGATGATGAACATGTGAGCGGTGGCCGGATTGGCCTCGGCGGTCGGGTTCTCGATCTGATGGGCAGCACCTGAAATCTTGGCCAGCGCGGAAGCCAGCGCCAGCGGCTGGCCCGAGATTTCCGCACCGCCGCGGTCAGCGCCATATTCGCGCGTCCGGCTGATCGCCATCTGTACCAGCATTGCAGCAAGCGGCGCCAGGATGACCATCAATATGACGCCAATGAACCCCAGCGGGTTGTTTCGGTCCCGGCTACCACCAAAGAAAATGCCGAAATTGGCCAGCATCGAAATGGCGCCGGCAATGGTCGCCGTAACCGTCATGACGAGCGTGTCGCGGTTCTTCACATGCGCAAGTTCGTGCGCCATGACGCCTGCGATCTCATCCCGGTCGAGCAATTGAAGTAGCCCGGTCGTCGCGGCGACAGCGGCGTTTTCCGGGTTCCGGCCCGTCGCAAAGGCATTGGGCTGGGGATTATCCATGACGTAGACCTTGGGCATGGGAAGTCCGGCGTTCTTCGACAGCTCCTCGATCATCGCGTAGAACTCCGGGGCAGACTGCCGGTCAACCTGGCGGGCGCCATGCATCCGCAACACCATCTTGTCGGCATTCCAGTAGGCAAAGACATTCATGCCAGCGGCAATGACGAAGGCGATCAGCATGCCTTGCTCGCGGCCGAGCAGATAACCCACCGCGAGAAACAGCCCCATCATGGCTGCCATCAGCAGTCCGGTGCGCATGGTATTCATCAAGCGAACTCCTCCTTGCCAAGCTGTTGCCTGCCGCCCCATATGATAGCAATGACGGACGACCACAAGATCATCGAACCGGACAAGCTCACTCCCGAAGCCCGGCGTGCCCTTGCCGAGGCGGAGGAGCGCCGCAAGTCTGCGGCCCCTCCAGAGCTCCCGAAGGAAATCAACGGCCGGCAAGGCCCCGAGCCCACGCGCTTCGGCGACTGGGAAAACAAGGGTATCACCAGCGATTTCTGATCAGTCAAAGCCAAGCCTCCTCCTGATGTCGGCAGGCGTGACGCCGCCGTTTCTCAAGTGGCGCAGAGCCGTACTCTTCAGGCTCTTAGACAGCTTCTGACCACTCTCATCGGTTATCAGCGGATGATGCGTATAGTTTGGCGTCGGTAGTTCGAGCAGGCGCTGCAACACCTTGTGCATGGATGTCGCTGCTTCCATGTCCTTGCCACGAACGATATGGGTGACCTTCTGCAAGGCATCGTCGGTCACGACCGCGATATGATAGCTCGATCCCACATGCCGCTTCGCGATGACGGCATCTCCCCAGACAGAGGCTTCCTGATCCCCAAGCCGGGCCATGTTCAGTCGCCAGCCGTGAACGGCGCCATCAGAAATCCGCTTCTCCGCCAATTCCCGCGGCAATGCCCGGCAGGTGCCGCCATAATGTGGCTGCCCATCGGGATCGAAACTCTGCAATGCGTGCGCCGCCGCAATTTTCCTCGAACAGAAGCAGGGATAGAGAGCCCCCACCGACCATAGCGCCATGAGATTGGCCACATAGTCATCGAAGTGCTCGCTCTGTATCCGCACCGGCTGTTCCCAGCGCAGGCCAAGCCACTCGAGGTCCTCGAAGATCATGGCCGTGAACTCGGGCTTGCATCGCGTTTCGTCGGTGTCCTCGATGCGAACCAGAAAGCGGCCGCCGGACTCCCTGGCCATCCGGTCGTTCAGCAGGGCCGAGTAGGCGTGGCCCAGGTGAAGCAGGCCGTTGGGGCTGGGCGCGAAACGGAAGACCTGTTGGTTCATGGCCTGCTCTTGCGATCAATCGTCCAAAAGGTAAATAGAGCCATGGTGCGCATTTCCACAGTGGAGGAGCTTCAGAAAGCCGTCGATCATCTTGTCCGGATCGAACCGAAGTTTCGGGCCATCGTGCTGCGTCATGGCCTTCCTTCCCTTCGGCATAGCGAGCCCGGATTGGCGAGCCTCCTGAGGATTGTCACCGATCAGCTCATCTCGCTGAAAGCTGGTGAAGCCATCTGGAAACGATTGGCTGCACATCTGGCGCCGTTCGAACCGGACGCGATCATTGCATGCGGTTACGATCAGCTGAAGGCTTTGGGCCTGTCCGGAGCCAAGGCCCGATGTTTCCTGGCGGCAGCAGAGGGCTACGCGTCCGGCCAGATCGACAACGACGTGCTGGCACGGCTCAGTGCAGACGAAGCGGCGGAACACCTCATGGCCATCCGCGGCGTAGGGCCATGGACCGCCGACATCTACCTCCTCTCGGCTCTCCAGGTTGCCGACGCCTGGCCTGCGGCTGACCTTGCGCTACAGGTGGCGGCGCAGGAACTTCTCCATTTGCCGGTTCGACCCAGCAGCAAGGACATGATCGCCATGGCCTCAGGATGGCGGCCCTACCGTGCCGCCGCCGCCCGGCTCCTGTGGAGTCATTACCGCGGACTGAAGCAGATGCCGCAGGCGCCTATCTAAGGACTTCACAGGACCGTCACACCAGATATAGTAATGTTCTGGGAATCGAACCCGTGAGGTGAGCGTGCAATTCGCGCCGGTTGCGCCGGAAGCCTGCCCTGCCCTGGTTCTCAACGCGGACTTCCGCCCGTTGAGCTACTATCCCTTGTCGCTGTGGAGCTGGCAGGACACCATCAAGGCGGTCTTCCTCGACCGTGTAAACATCGTGTCCGAGTATGATCGGGTGGTGAGAAGCCCGACCTTCGAATTCCGACTGCCGAGCGTCGTTTCTCTCAAGACCTATGTGAAGCCCTCGCGAACACCGGCCTTCACGCGGTTCAATGTCTTTCTCCGCGACCGATTCACCTGCCAGTATTGCGGCGGACACGATGATCTCACCTTTGACCACGTCACGCCCCGCTCGAAGGGCGGGCAGACCACATGGGAGAACGTCGTCGCGGCCTGTTCACCCTGCAACCTGCTGAAGGGAGGGTACATGCCTCAGCAGATCAACATGTTCCCGGCTCAAAGGCCAATCAGGCCAACGGTGAGCCAGCTACATCGCAATGGCCGCCTGTTCCCGCCGAACTACCTCCACGAGAGCTGGCAGGACTACCTTTACTGGGATACCGAACTCGATCCCTGAGCGCGGACCCCAGCCACCGCGACAATCGCCAGCCCCAACGAGATCACCGCGTTCCACCCGGCCAGAGAAAGGCCGAGAATCCGTATGGCGGCCTTGTCGCACATCACCGCAGGAGTCGAGAGATCGGGCAGGCCGCCGGTCAACTGTCCCGTGCCGGTGCAGGTGGTCGGCCCCGGCCACCAGCCCCATTCGACACCTGAATGAAAGATCCCGAAGACCATGCTGCCCAGCCAGACGAGTGCCAGCCCGGCGAGGCCATACCGGGCAAGCGACGGCGAAGATGGCGAGATCAGCGCCACCGCCAGGGCCAGCGGAATGGCGACGTAATAGGCCCACCGTTGCTTGAGACAGAGATCACAAGGCGCGTAGCCCGCAAACTCGAAGATCCAGGCTCCCGCGATCGTCGCAGCGGCAACAGCCAGGATCAGAAGAGCCGCACGCTGCGGGGTGATGCTTTTCAACATGACGTGATGGCTCCCGAGACGCCGGAATACTTGATCAACAGATAGAGCGCGATGAGTATGGCCGCTGCAAGGGCAGCGATGAGGCCAAGGCGTTTCTCGATGAAGTCCTGGATTGGCTCGCCATAGCGGCGGAGCGCCCAAGCCAGCGCAAAGAAACGCGCGCCCCGCGCGATGACGCAGGAAACGACAAAGAAGATGAAGCTGATCTGTGCGACGCCCGCCAGGATGGTGACCACCTTGATCGGAGGAAGATGCGAAAGGCCCGAGGTGACCAGCAGCATCATCAGGGTGTCTTCGCCCGTGCACTGGCGAAGATGTTCGAAATCGTCGAGCTTTCCGTAGAAGCTCAGGACGGGTTTGGCGAAGGCTTCATAGGCCAGCGCTCCCAGAAAATATCCGGCAATGCCGCCCAGCGTCGAAGCGACCGTTGCCACCAGGGCAAAGCGGTAGGCCCGGGCCGGCCGGGCCAGCGCCATGGGAAGGAAGAGCACATCCGCCGGCACGAGAAAGACCGAACTCTCGATGAAGGCAATCACAGCCAGCCAGACTTCGGCTGTCTTTCGCCCCGCCAGCGACAGGGTCCAGTCATAAAGCTTTCTGAGCATCAGCAATCAATCCGTGTCGGACCGGGCGGTCCGCAATTTCTTGGTCTGGGAGCGTTTCGATTTCGATTCAAGGCGGCGTGTCTTGGAAGCCTTGGTGGGCCGCGTCGCGATCCGGCGTTTCGGACGATGAGAAGCCTTCCGCAGCATTTCGACGAGCTTCTGGAGAGCAATGTCGCGGTTGCGTTCCTGGGAACGGGTTTCCTGCGAGGTGATGACGAGCACCCCATCCAGCGTCAGCTGGCGGCCCGCGACTGTTCGAAGGCGGATCTTCAGGTCTTCAGGCAGGAAGGCCTTGGCCACGTCAAAGCGCAATTCGGCTGCGGTCGAGACCTTGTTGACGTTCTGTCCGCCCGGCCCCGATGCCCGGACGAAGTTCCAGACGATGTCGCCCTCGTCAATTGCCAGTGAATCGGTAATCCGGATCATGCAACGCCTTGTCGCCCTTTACGGTTGACGGCGCAAGAGAGGGCAATTAAGCGGTTTGGACAAGGGCCTCTGTGGCGGAATGGTAGACGCGGCAGACTCAAAATCTGTTGCTCGCAAGGGCGTGGGGGTTCGAGTCCCTCCAGGGGCACCAGCAGGCCTGGACGACTTGCCGCAGATTGGGCCAAATCGTGTGTTCACACAGCTTGGCCGTTCTTTGACAACAGGGAGACGTGGCAGCTTGCCAGTTCTTTGCCGTTTCATCGTGGCGCTTGCCATGCTCCTGGGCGCAACCCATTCGATCGCGGCCGCCGCAGGACCATCACTCCTGTTTGACCCTGCGACCGGAGAAGTACTCTCCCAGGACCGGGCGGGCGAGCCCTGGTATCCGGCTTCCATCACCAAGCTGATGACCGCCTATGTCGTCTTCGGAAAGCTGCACGCCGGCACAATGAAACTGGAGCAGAAGCTGCCGGTATCCGAGCTGGCGCATGCGCAGCCTCCCAGCAAGATCGGTATTCCGGTCTCTGGCACGGTGTCGACCGACTTCGCCCTTCAGGCGCTGCTGGTTTATTCGGCCAACGACATTGCCTATGTTCTCGCCGAGGCCGCCTCGGGAAGCGTCCAAAACTTTGCGGACGAAATGAATGCGCAGGCCCGGAAGCTGGGAATGACCGGCAGCCATTTCGTCAATCCCAATGGGCTGTTCGATCCTCGTCACATCACCACGGCCCGCGACATGGGCCTATTGGTCGCAGCCTTGCTGAAGGACTATCCCGAACATCAACACTACTTCTCGCAGGACTTTCTGGCCGTCGGAAAGCGGAAGCTGTCGAACCGGAACTCGCTTCTCCGGCAGATGCCGGAAGCCGATGGCATGAAGACCGGCTTCGTCTGCAATTCGGGTTTCAACCTGGCAGCCACCGCGACGCAAGAGGGCCGGAAGCTCGCCGCCATCATCTTCGGCGCCAACAGCGGAAAGCATCGCGCCGACCTCGCTGAAATGCTTCTGGTCGACGGGTTTTCCCGGCCGGCCGCGCCGCGCCCCAAGATCGCCGACATCGCCAACATGAAGACCGGCGCCATCGTGCCCGCCGACATGACCAAGACGGTGTGCAAGCAGAAGCCAATCGCCATCGCCCGCTCGAAGGATCTCGGTGGCTGGGGCGTTTCCTTCGGCAATTATGAGTCTTCGGCAACCGCCGACATGGCGCTGCGCGGACGACTGCTCAGTCCCGACGGCATGCAGCTGCCGGGAACGCCCGGCATCATCCGCATGCCCGGCAAGGGTGGATATGCTGCCGCGATGTGGAATCTGGACCAGCAGAAGAGTCTTGCCGCATGTGCAAGCTACCGAGCTGCAAACGCACCATGCGAGGTCATAACGCCTGATACTTTCGCCCAGATCGCAGCCCTCGTACCTGACCCGCCTCCGGTTACCTCATCGACGGCTGCCCAGGGATCGGACGTCAGCAAGCTGAAGAAGAAATCTACCCGAAAGAAGAAAAAGAAGAAAAACTGAGTCCAGATGATCAATCGTACCGGGCTCGGAATCGCATGCGCGCTGGGTGCTGCCGCGCTCTACGGACTCGTTCCGAATTTTACCCGCGGGGCTTTCGTGAATGGCGTTCCCTCCATGGAGAGCACGCTGTTCCGGACCTACGTGATCGCCATCATCTTTGCCATGGTCGCAGTCGTCCAGGGTAAAAGGTTCGCCATTCCCCGCGCAGCCTGGCCGAGCTTTGCCGGTCAGTCGCTTGCGACGATCTTCGTCTCGATCGGCTACCTCGTTTCAGTGCAGTTCATTCCCGTAGGGCTGGCTGTCATCATCTTCTATCTCTTTCCTGTCCTCGTCATGCTGGCTGCACCGCTTGTCGAGGGGAGAAATCCAGGATTGCCGCGTATTCTCATCTCGATCGTTGCCTTCGCCGGACTCGCGATCGTCATAGGCCCCAGTTTCGACAGTCTCGACATCCGGGGAATTCTCCTTGCGGCACTGGCTGCCATTGGGGCCGCACTGCAGTTCTTTTCCGGCCGCGCGATCTCGCGCTACCTGACGCCCAGCGTGTTCGGAAGCCTTGTTCATATCGCCATCCTGCCGCCCATGCTGGCCATCGCGCTGTACACAGGGGGAGGGACAATTCAGATATTTCCGGGCGGAACAGCCACCTCCGCGGGTCTCGCCTTCATGGCCGGGCTGGGAGCGGTCTACGTCTTTGGATACATGGGGCAGATGCTCTCGCTCCGCTTTGCCCCTGCCTCGACCGTCGCTCCCTTCTACAATCTCGAACCCGTCGTGACGACCGGGATCGCTGCCGCCTTCCTTGGCGAGCGGCTGCAGGCCAATCAATATGCCGGTGGAGGACTGGTGCTTGCCGCTCTCGTCGCCTCAAGCCTCATCGGAAGATGGAAAAGATAGCTGCCATGGCCGAAACTCCAATTCCTGTCGCGATCCTCACTGGCTTCCTCGGTGCCGGGAAGACAACCCTGCTCAATTTCCTGCTGAAGGACCCCTTCCTCGCCAACGCCGCCGTCATCATCAACGAATTCGGTGACGTGGGGATCGATCATCTGCTGGTCGAGCGGGCTGATGAGAATGTCATCGAGATGGCATCAGGCTGCCTGTGCTGCACCATCCGCGGCGATCTTATCGACACGATACATGACTTGCTGGCCAGGCGTGGACGTGGCGAGATCAAGCGCTTTGACCGCATCGTGATCGAAACCACGGGCCTCGCCGATCCCGCTCCTGTCTTGCATGCGGTGATGAGCGAGCCGGGCCTGCTCGCGGCCTGCCGCCTTGAGGGCGTCATCACGGTCGTCGATGCCTTCAACGGCATGGCAACTCTCGATGCGCATATGGAAGCCGTGAAGCAGGTGGCGGTGGCGGACCGTATCGTGCTCACCAAAGTCGATCTGCTCGAAGGCCGCGAAGGCGAGGACATGCTGTTCGCCATCATCGGGCGGCTGAGAAAACTCAATCCGGCGGCGCGGCTCTTGACCACGCATCGCAACGAGGCGACTGCCGAGCGGTTGTTCACCATGGGCCTGTTCGATCCCACGAAGAAGACGCCGGACGTTCAGGCGTGGCTGGCAACAGAAGCGTATCAGACGGGCGAAAAGCGCGGACGGCGGCACCGGCATCACGGGCATGCCCACGATCATGACCATCACCATGACGATGTCTCACGCCATGACGATCACATCCACTCGTTCAGTTTCACCGAAAACAACGCCATCAGCCCGCAGGGACTTGAACTCTTCATGGAACTGCTGAAGTCATACCACGGCGCCAACATGCTGCGGATGAAGGGAATCGTGAAAGTGTCGGACGATCCGGCGCGCCCTGTGGTCCTGCACGGTGTCCAGCACGTATTTCATCCACCAGTCAGGCTGGAGGCCTGGCCGGATGGAGACGAGCGGACCCGCCTCGTCTTCATCGTCAAGGATATCGAGAAGTCGATGATCGAGGGGCTGTTCCGTGCGTTTACCGACCAGATCACTGGCGGGGCCGATGCCTTCACCGACAAGACACTTTCTCTCAACAGGTAATGCCATGGCACTGAAACTCTACGGACTGTCGAAATGCTCCACCTGCCAGAAGGCCATCGACTGGCTGGAAGAGCGCAAGATTGCCCACAGTTTTTCCGACGTGAAGGACAATCCCATCACCAAGGAGCAGGTGGCCAAATGGTCCAGGGCGCTCGGCGGCTGGGAAAAGATGATCAATCGCGCGGGTTACACCTGGCGCGGTTTGCCGGCCGAGAAGACCGCCGATCTGACCGAAGCCAAGGCGGTTTCGCTGGCGGTCGAAAATCCGTCGCTTGTCCGCAGGCCCCTGATCGAACACAAGGATGGCAGCGTGACCGTGGGCTTCTCGAAGAAGATCCAGGAGTTGCTGGGCTGAACTAAGAACCCATTTGTCACTGAAATGGCCAGGCAATGCCCGGCCATACTTGTCATCAGGAGCCGATCAACCACGGACCAGTGGCCTCGTCATGCAGGTGGGGCCGCCCTCGCCCTTGCGGCAGATGTCGTAGCCCTTGATGACCTCGACCTTCACGCCTGCCGCCCTCATGCGGCGTTCGGTTTCGGGGTTCCCTTCCACCATCATGGCGTGACGGGGGCCAAGCGCCAGAACGTTGCAGCCCATGGTGTCGAATTCCTCTGCCGGAACCTCCACAAACTTGATGCCGCGCGACTCGAGGAACTCGACCTGACGGGCCGCCATCAGGGGCGGATAAACAACTGCCAGATTATGGTCGAGCGGGCTGAGACAAGACATCAGGTGGAAGACATCCGAGCGGCCCTTGTAGTGCGGCATGTCGAACCAGAGGATTTCAACGTCCTCGCCCGCAAGTTCACCCAACTGGCGAACACCCTCGAGATTGGTGCGGTAGCCTATGCCGGCCAGAAGTGTGTATCGGTCGATCCAGACGAGGTCGCCACCCTCGACCTTGCCCTCGCCGGTGATCTCTCCGGCGATAGGGAAACCCAATGCTTCCAGCGCCGCGCCGTTGACAGAGGATTCCTTGCGGCGCTGCGGCTTGCCCATGCGGGGCTTCACCAGTCCGCGCGGCGTGACGATCAGTGCGTCATGGGTATAGATAGAATCGAGTGTTAGTCCATCACCCGCGGGCAGCTTGATGACCTCGGCACCCGCTGATTTCAAGATATCCTCAACGACGGAATATTCCACTCTTGCGTTCTCCAGATCGGGCCTGGAATGAAAATTCAAGTCCTTCCATTCGGCATCAATCTTGGCATCGCTGGAAAAAGCCGTTGCCACGTCGCGCACAGCGACCTTCTTCAATTGACCCCAGTTGTTGAACGCCCCGAAATCGAAAGTCATTTCCGTCTGATCCTGAATGTGAGGGTCCCGGCTTCCGTCGTCTGGTCCAGAAGCGTATGGCCCTGCTCGTTGCAAAAGTGAGGCATGTCTATGGCCGACATGGGGTCGGTGGCAATGATCTTCAGCACATGGCCGGATGCCATCGCCGCAAGCCGCTTCCGCGCCTTCAGCACGGGGAGCGGGCAGAGGAGGCCGGACACATCGAGGGTGATTTCGGAGTGATTTTCGGACATGACCGGGGTAGTGAATACCATCGCTTCCGCCGGAGTCATACCCATGCCCGACCTCCTCACCAAGCTTCCGTTTCAGGGAACGGTCGAGTGCCTGCTGCTAAATCCTGACAGAAAGTCCGGGCTTGAGAAACAGATGGTGCAGGAGTCACGACTTCTGTTTTCCGGCATTGAAGGAGATTGCCATGGCGGGTTGACTCGGAAATCCGACAGCCGGATGCTGAAGCAGTTCAAACGAGGGACGCTGGTGAGGAACGCGCGCCAGCTTTCCATCCTCTCCACCGAGGAGCTTGCCGAGGTGGCAAACGCCATGGGCATACTGCACGTCAAGCCCGATTGGGTGGGTGCCAATCTGGTCACACGCGGCATTCCCGACCTGACCTTGCTGCCGCCGTCGACAAGGCTGCAATTTCCTTCAGGCGCCATGATCGTGGTCGATATCGAGAACCTGCCGTGCCGCTATCCGGCAGATATTATCGAGAAACATCACCCGGAACAGACGGCAGGATTCGTGAAGGCGGCGAAGCACAAGCGCGGTGTGGTGGGCTGGGTCGAGGCGGAGGGCACTATTCGTAAAGGCGACGCCATCACGATCTGGGTCCCGCCACTGCGGCCCTACCCTCACGCATGAAGATCGCCGGGGTCATCGTGGCGGGCGGGCGCTCCTCACGTATGGGATTCGAGAAGGCATTTGCCCTGCTTAAAGGAAGAACGATCCTGTCTCATGTCTCGTCCCGGATCGCCACCCAGGTCACAGCACTTGTCATCAACGCGAACGGCGATGCGAGCCGCTTCAAGGAACTGGGGTTTACGGTCATACCTGACCGACTGACCGATATTGACACTCCGCTTGCCGGAATTCATGCCGCCATAGCCTTCGCCAGAGAGCATGGTTTCGACGCGGCACTGACCGTTCCTTCGGACACGCCGTTCATGCCGCGGGACCTTGTTCCTCGTCTTCAGGCGGAAAAATCGCTACCCGCAATCGCAGCCTCAGGCGACCAGCGTCATTTCCTGACGGGCCTTTGGCCACACAACCTGCTGGAACGGCTGGAGATTGCAATTGAACAGGATCGCATATTCAGGGTGAAGGACTGGGCCCTCACAAGCGGTAGTGCCGCCGCCACATGGGACGTTGACCCGTTCGATCCCTTTTTCAACGTCAACACCCCGATAGACCTTGCCGAGGCCGAGCGTATTGCGGCAGAGTTCGCGCCATGAACAAGGTCATCGGCGTTGCCGGATTCAAAAATGCCGGAAAGACCACGCTGGTTGAAAGGCTGGTGACGGAACTGACGCGGCGCGGCCATCGCATATCAACCGTGAAACACGCGCATCACTCCTTCGACATCGATCACGAAGGACGCGACAGCTTTCGCCACCGCAAGGCTGGAGCAGGAGAAGTGGCGGTCGTATCGCGGCACCGCTGGGCCATCATCCACGAATTGCGGGACGAGGTTGAACCCACCCTCGACGAAATCCTTTCCAAACTCGCGCCTTGTGACCTGGTGATCGTCGAAGGTTACAAGCGCGATAGCCATGACAAGATCGAAGTGCGCAACATTGCGCTCGACCATCCGAAACTGGCGGGTGATGATCCGACCATCGTTGCCATTGCGTCCAATGGACCCGTGCCGGATGCTCCGGTGCGGCTGTTCGACCGCGATGATGTCTCGGCGCTTGCTAGTTTCATAGAGAAACACATGAGGCTCACATGACGCCACAGGAAATCGTTTCCTTCTGGGAACAGGCCGGAGAAGCGAGCTGGTTCGTCAAGGATGCGGCCTTCGATGGAGCCTTGAGAGTTCGTTTCGGCGATGCACTGCGAGAGGCCCGCGACGGCGCTTATGATCATTGGGGTGAAACGCCGGAACGAGCGCTCGGGCTGGTCCTGCTTCTCGACCAGGTCTCGCGCAACATCCACCGCGGCAATCAACTGGCCTTCGCGGCTGATTCAAGGGCACTCCGGCTGGCGAAGGACTGGATCGGCAAGGGCTATCACCAGAAGCTCGTGCCGCCCCGCGCGCGCTGGCTGATCATGCCCTTCGAGCATGCGGAAGACATCGACGCCCAGCGCCGGGGAGTTGCCCTGTTTCAAACCATGGGTCTTTCGGAGATGGCGCATTGGGCCAGAGTCCACCTCGACATCATCGCCAGATTCGGGCGCTTCCCGCATCGTAATCCGGTTCTTGGCCGGCCCTCCACGCCGCAAGAACTGGCCTTCCTGAAGTCAGGCGGTTTTGCGGGGTAGTGTCGGATTCCGTCCTGTCCCGGTCGTTCCACCTCACGCGTGTTGAATTTCGCTCACTATTGTGCCGAGAATTCGGTTTCCGGCCTCAGAGGGACATTTCATGAAAACACATGCGCGCGTGGTCGTCATTGGCGGTGGCGTGGTTGGCGTCGGCACGCTCTATCATCTGGCCAAGAAGGGCTGGAGCGACGTGGTGCTCATCGAGCGCAAGGAACTGACATCTGGATCCACCTGGCATGCCGCGGGCTTGCTGCCCCTCTTTAATATGTCCTATTCGGTCGGCCAGATTCACAAGTATTCGGTGAAGCTCTACGGGGAGCTCGAAGCCGAAACCGGGCAGCATGCAGGCTTCAGCAAGGTGTCCAACATCCGCCTCGCCCGAACGCCTGACCGCTGGGACGAGTTCATGTACTACGCCGGCATCGCGGAAACGATCGGCGTGAAGGTCAATATCCTCACCCCTGAGCAGGTGAAGGAAATCTGGCCGCTCTGCGAGACCGACGGCATCATCGGCGCAATCCAGCATCCGGATGATGGCTATATCCAGCCAGCTGACCTGACACAGGCAATGGCGAAGGGCGCGCGGACGCGGGGAGCTGAAATCTACCGCAATACGGTCGTCACCGGCATCGAGCAGAAGCCCAATGGCGAGTGGATCGTCAAGACCGACAAGGGCGATATCACCTGCGAACACGTCGTCTCGGCATCTGGAAACTTTGCGCGCAAGACCGGCGCCATGGTGGGCCTCGACATTCCGGTCATTCCCGTCGAGCACCAGTACATCGTCACCGAGCCGCATCCGCTGATCAAGGAACGCCAGGCCAAGGGCCTGCCTGAAATGGGAGTGCTGCGCGAGGCGGATTCGAGCTGGTATATGCGCGAGGAAAACGGCGGGCTGCTGCTCGGGCCTTATGAGCACGGCGCACCTTGCTGCTACATGGATGGCCCTTCGGACCAGAGCGAATACGAACTCTTCCAGGAAGACCTCGACCGGCTGGCGCCCCACATCGAAACAGCAATTGCACGCGTGCCGGCCTTCGGCGAAGTGGGTATCAAGAAGGTCTATAACGGAGCCATTGCCTATACGCCGGATGGCTCGCCCATCATTGGACCGGCATGGGACAGACAAAATTTTTGGCTGAACGAGGGCCATTCCTTTGGTGTTACCGCAGCAGGCGGAGCGGGCTGGCAGCTTGCCGAATGGATCGTCGAGGGCGAGCCCTCGATCGACATGATGGGCGTCGATCCTCGCCGTTTCGGCCCCTATGCCACACGCGGGTACCTCAAGGCCAAAAACGAAGAAGCCTATGCCAATGTCTTCACGCCACATTATCCGGATGAAGAGCGTTCCGCCGCGCGACCCCTGAAGCGTACGCCGGTTTATGACCGCATGAAGGATCTGGGTGCGGTGTTCGGCTCGGTCTACGGCTGGGAACGTCCGGGCTGGTTCGCGCCCAAGGACTATGCGCTGACGAAGGACGAATTGAAGAGCCCCGATGTCCTCACCAACCACAATTATGCTCCGCCTACGGATGATGGCCGTATCGTGGAAAAGTGGTCGTTCCGCCGCTCGAACTATTTCAAGTTCGTTGGCGAGGAATGCCGCAACGTGATGGAAAACGTCGCGGTGCAGGACATGTCGGCCTTCGCCAAGATGGAGGTCTCCGGCCCCGGCGCGCGGGAGTGGCTCGAATCGATTCTTGCCAACAAGATCCCGAAGAAGATGGGCCGTGTCGCGCTCTGCCACATGCTGACGCCTCGCGGTGGTGTGCGCGCCGAGTTCACCGTCTATGAATGGGCGCCCGGCCGGTTCTATCTTGTCTCCGCTGGTGCCTATGAGCGGCACGACCATGACTATCTGCGGAAGCTTGCGCCCACCGATGGCTCGGTGCGGCTCAACGCCATCACAACGCGTTTTGGCGTTCTGGTGCTCGCTGGCCCCAACTCGCGCAAGGTGCTGCAGAAGCTCACCGATGCCGATCTCTCGAACGAAGCCTTCCCATGGCTGTCGGGCAAGGAGATCAGCGTCGGCACCACGACGGCCCATGCGCTTCGCGTGAACTTCGTCGGCGAACTCGGCTGGGAATTCCATCACCCGATCGAGCAGCAGATCGCGTTGTTCGACCACTTGATGGAGGCGGGCAAGGAATTCGGTATTCGCCCCTATGGCATCAAGGCCATGGGTGCGCTGTCGATCGAGAAGAGCTACCGCCTCGTGCCGCGCGAACTTTCGATCGAGTACTCAGCTTATGAATCGGGCCTCGACCGGTTCGTGCATCCGAACAAAGGCCAGTTCATCGGCCGAGATGCCCTGGTGGAAGCCAAACAGAAGGGCCTCAACTGGAATTTCGTGACCATGGAAGTTCATGGCGTGACGGATGGCGATTCGGATGCGCGCGGGTCTGAGCCGCTCTATGCGAAGGGAACGCTTGTTGGGCGTGCCACCAATGGCGGCTTCGGCTTCCGGGTGAACAAGTCTCTGGCGCTGGGCATGGTGAAGCCGGAGTGCTCAGCGATCGGAACGGAACTCGAGATCAAGATCCTCGGCAAGCTGTTCAAGGCAACCGTGATCCCCGAGAGTCCCTATGATCCGGACAACAAGGCGCTCCGTGCCTGATCAATGCAACTCATTGTGGTCGGGCTTGTCCCGGCCATCTTGTGTTCTGAATCGATGAAGATGCCCGGCACTGCGGCCGGGCATGACGACATTATAGAGTCAGGCAAGAACGAAGACGTTGCCACCTTCAACCGTCACCGGAAACGTGCGGGCCTTGACATCCGGATCGACGAGCGAGGCACCTGATCTGATGTCGAACTCCCAGCCGTGCCATGCGCAGCGGACGATCTCGTTGTCGCGGCAGGAAATGAATTTTCCACCGCCATCCCATGCGGTCGTTCCGCACTGCGGGCCTTCGCAGAGCGGAGCGCCCTTATGCGGGCAGACATTCAAGTAGCCATCCGTCGTAGGCCGCCGGCTTTGCAGTCGGCGAGTTGGCGGGACTCAACGCTTCAGAAGCATGGGGTTGTCTTTGTGGATTTTGATCAGCTCCGCGAGGGTCTCGATTCCAAAGTCGGTGAACGCCATCACGCC
>NZ_JBGSOZ010000170.1:0-2286 GCF_041738905.1 Aestuariivirga sp. | reverse complement strand
CGACGGCAATGACCGCGTGCGCGGCGACCAGGGCGATGACCTGCTGTCGGGCGGCGCCGGCCGCGACCGCTTCACCTTCGACCTCCGCGGAGGCCATGACACCATCACCGATTTCACCGCCGGCGAGGATCGCCTCAACTTCACCAACTTCGATTTCCTCGATGTCGCCACGCTGCTGAGCAAGGCCACACAGGACGGCAACGACGTCGTCTTCACGCTCGACGGCGGCGAGATGGTCACCCTCCAGAACGTGGACCTCGGCATGCTGGACGTCTCCGACTTCCGCATCTGAAGTCCTTCCACGTCATGCGCATCGGGCATGGTTTCATGCCCGATGCGTGTTTGCGGGGGCCGGGCGCAGGGGTTAAACGGCAGCCATGGCTTTGGCGCAAGAAACCCCTGCAACCCGCTCTCTGACGAAGGCCGAGACAGGCGTTCTGCTGGCTGTGATGGCGCATCTCGTCTGGGGCGGCATGGCCGTCTACTTCGGCCTCATCCGCTACATTTCTCCCGTCGAGATCGCCGTGAACCGGGGGCTCTGGTCGCTTCCGATCGCTGCCTGTGTCGTCTGGTACATGGGCCAATGGGGCGATGTCTGGAAAGCGGTTTCGAAGCCGCGCAACGTGGCGATCCTCGCTCTCACCTCGGCGCTCGTGGTCTTCAACTGGGGCTTCTATGTCTGGTCCATCGAAGTGGGCCGCACGCTTGAATCGAGCCTCGGATATTTCATCAATCCGCTTCTGAACGTGGTGATGGGTTATCTTTTTCTGGGCGAGCGCTTCACCTGGCCGCAGAAGATCGCCTTGGGGCTGGCCTCCGTGGCGGTGCTGATCCAGACCTTCGCGCTCGGCCATTTCCCGTGGCTGGGGATCATGCTGGCCACCACGTTCTGCCTTTACGGATTTCTCCGGAAGACGATTCCCGTTGGCCCCACGCAGGGCTTCCTGATCGAGGTCGCCATCATTGCCCTGCCGCTCGCGGGCGCCCAATGGTGGCTGGTCTCGAAGGGCGAGGCGCATTTCGGCGGCACCGCGTTCGATACCTCCATGCTGATCGGCTGCGGCGTGATGACGGCTGTGTCGCTGATGCTGTTTGCCGCCTCGATCCGGCGGCTCCGCTATTCGACGGCGGGCCTCCTGCAATATATCTCGCCATCGCTGGTGTTCCTCACAGCGGTCTTCATCTTCGGCGAACCGCTGAACACGCTGAAGCTCGTCTCCTTCGTCATCATCTGGGCAGCGCTCGCCGTCTTCTCGTTCTCGGCCATCCGCGACGAGCGCAACCGCCGCCAGGACATCGAGCCGGTCTGACGCCGCTTACATCTTGTTGAGGAGAGGGGTTTCGGGCACGCGGTCCGGCGTGGTCTTGAGCCGGTACTCGAAGGCCGACACCACGTCTTCGGCCCTTGTCACCACGTCCATGCCGAACTCCAGGCCCTCGCGGATGAACTTTTCATGCCGCATGTGGTCGAACAGCGTCACCAGCGGGTCCCAGTAGCCCTCGATGTTGCACAGGATGATCGGCTTCTGGTGCTGGCCAAGCTGTGCCCAGGTGGAGATTTCGGCCAGTTCCTCAAGCGTGCCGAGCCCGCCGGGAAGGGCCACGAAGCCCGACGAGCGGGCGAACATGGTCATCTTGCGCTCGTGCATGTCGGCGGTGACCACGAGTTCGTTGACGTCGGTCAGCATGCGCTCACGGTTCGCGAGGAATTCCGGGATGATTCCGGTGACATGGCCAGAGTTATCCAGCACCGACCGCGCAACCTCGCCCATGAGGCCGAGGCTGCCGCCACCATAGACCAGTCCGATCCCGGAATCGGCCATGGCCTTGCCCAGCGCCCGTGCGGCTTCCACATAAGCCGGGTTCCGGCCATTGCCGGATCCACAGTAGACACACAGTTTCCGGGGCGGACTCATGGGCAAACTCCTCAAAAATGGCGAATCGCGACGATTCATCCCCAATTAGGGCCTGAATCCCATCGCAAATCTTTGCGAAAATGTGAACAGGGCCCTATTAAAGCCGTCACTGCTTTGTAGCGAAGAGGCCATTCGCCACAGGCAATCGATCATTTGGAACGGCAAGAGAAATGAAAAAGAACCCGATTCTGGTCTTCACTGGCCTCGCCATCGCAGCAGTTGCCGGTGTCGCCGGACTGACGCGCGACAGGTGGATGAACGAAGCACCGCCGACCGTCGCGGCACCTGAAACCGCGAAGGTAGCCGAGCCCCCGGCTGCACCCGCCACGCAGACGGAGACGGCCGCCGCACCCCAGTCCGAGCAGCAGGC
>NZ_JBGSOZ010000134.1:0-1501 GCF_041738905.1 Aestuariivirga sp. | reverse complement strand
CGATATCGCCTTGCAGCCTGTGGGTGCGGTGGTGACATTGGGTGAGGTCTCGCGGCTGCGGATGTCTTCGAGCCGCGCGAGGTCGCCCGCCAGCACCGGGTCGGCGCCGGGCAGAAGATCGACGATCGAGCGGGCGAGGGCGCCGCCCATGTCCTCCTCGCGCAGGCGGAACAGCACCCAGTTGCCTTCCTTGTGGCGGCTGATGAGCCCGGCCTCGGTCATCAGCTTCAGGTGGCGGCTCACGCGCGGCTGGCTCTGGCCCAGGATCTGGGTCAATTCGCTGACATTCGCCTCGCCATGCGACAGAATAAAAAGGATGCGCACACGTGTCGCCTCCGCAACAGCGCGCAAACCTGATAGCAATTCATCCATGCCAACACCTCCATAATCGTATAAACATATCTTTATGTTCAATTCAACAGGCGGATACACGGATATATCCCCTTGACGTATGCTGGCTGATTTCCTATATTCAGATCATAGGAGAACGGCAAATGACCAAGCCAGTCACGATCAAGCAGTTTCAGTCTCGGTTCCCGAATGACGACACCTGCCTCGATCACCTGTTTGCCACCCGGTATGGCAACGAGCCAGTCTGCACAAAGTGCGGCCAGATCAACACGTTTCACCGCCTCAAGGGAATGCCCGCCTATACCTGCAATTGCGGCCACCATGTTCACCCAATGGCAGGAACCCCGTTTGAGCGCACCCGCACGCCATTAACGACATGGTTTCATGTCATGTTCCTGTTCTGCGCTTCGCGGAATGGCGTGAGCGCCAAGGAAGTCCAGAGGCAAACGGGCGTCACCTACAAGACAGCTTGGCGGATGTGCAACGAAATCCGTAAGTACATGGGTTGGGTCGATGGCGATCAGCCCCTTGGTGGCCGTGGCCCCGATGCACCCGCCGTTGAAGTCGACAAGATGTTCTTTGGCGGCAAGGACAAGCTTGGCGAGGATGACAAGTCGGTTGTGCTCGGCATGGCAGAACGCGGCGGGCCTGTCATTACCCGTGTCATTCCCAATCGATCACTGAGCGCCGTAACCACTCGTGTGGCGACGTGGGTGCATTCTGGAAGCCGGGTCTAAACAGATGAAGCGAGGGCATTTGGTGCGCTTGAGAGAAGCGGCTACCATCATCGCACGGTGAACCACTCCAAGAAGGAATACGTTCGCGGCCCCGTTCACACCAACACTATCGAGAGCTTTTGGGCTCACGTGCAGCGGTCAATCGCGGGGACGCATATTTCGGTGTCGAAGAAGCACCTTCAGACGTATCTCCGGGAGTTTGAATACCGCTACAACAGACGGAAGGCTCAGCACCTTTTACTGGACGCCCTGCTGTTGGCTTTCCCCAAGGCTTAGGACGCCAGCAACTATAACTGCGACGATTTCTGGGTCCGGGGGGTGATCTTGTAATTCCATTCTGGATGGAACGTATCGCCGCGGATATCGAGACGCTTCATCTCGGCATCGCTGACTTTGATGCCCTTCTTGTAGGT
>NZ_JBGSOZ010000130.1:0-29736 GCF_041738905.1 Aestuariivirga sp. | reverse complement strand
GGACGGCCCGCGCGGCGAAATGGCGGCCTCGGGCTTCGGCGGCGTCACGGTCGACCTTGCAGCAGGCACAGCCACAGGCGGCTTCGGCAGTGATACGCTCACAAGCATCGAGAACGTGATCGGCAGCCACGGCAACGATGTCTTGCGGGGTGACGCCGGCCGCAACGTGCTGAGCGGCGGAAGTGGCCAGGATACGCTCGATGGGCGCGAGGGCAACGATGTGCTGGTGCTGGGCAGCGATTTGAACGATGCCTTCGGCGGCGATGGCAACGACCTCATCATCATCGGAACCGGGGGCTACAGCATCGACGGCGGGGCGGGGGGCGATACGCTCGACCTTGGCGAGGTGGAAGGACATATCGACCTCGACTTCGGAAGTGGAAGATACGTCGCCGAGGGGACGGGATTCTACGTTGCCGAACTGATCAGGCCGCTGGACGTGTGGGCTGACACCGGCACCACCGAGTTCAGGACCCTCAACGGGCAGCAACTGTTTCCGGGTCTGGTGCGCCAGGCGGAGGTGCTGTTCGCCAACAGCCCGGATGATCTCACGCGTGTGCTGCCCGGCGTCGACGATCCCCTTTATTCCCAATTCGCCATCCGGACGATCGATGTCAGCAGTCTCGTCACCGCCAGTTTCGACAATATCGAGAAGGTCGTGGGCGGGGCTGCGTCCGTGCGGATCATCGCGAGCAGCGGCAGGGACAACTACGATGGCACGCTGTCGCCCGATGACGTGCTCGATCTCAGTGGTCTTGCGGCAGGCGTCAACTTCAACCTGCAGAGCGGCGCCAGCAATTCAGTCCTCCTTGATGGTGACAGCTATACCGGGATCGAACAGATCGACGGCACGGGTTTTGACGACACGCTGCGCGGCGATACAGGCGCCAACATCCTCAACGGTGGAAGCAGCGGTGCCGACACGCTGGATGGCCGGCGCGGCAACGACACCCTGAATGGCGGCAACGGCGACGATGCGCTGATTGGCGGGCAAGGCAATGATGCGCTCGATGGCGGCGGCGGTTTCGACACCGCCGAATTTGCCAGCAACCAGGCCGATTACGTCGTCGAACTCATCGCTGCGAATGTCTGGCAGGTTACGGCGCTCACTGGTTCGGATGGAGCCGACACGCTCAGACGCATGGAACGCCTCAGCTTTGCCGACGGCTTCCTCGATCTCTGATGAGGACAAGGGTTTCAACATGGCCTCATGGGTCCGCAGCTATTCAAACAGTGTTTGTGTGGCCTTCGCGATTCCGCAGCAAATCGTTGCTCGGCTATATGCAGTCCCGCTAGTTCACTGGATGCGCGCGCATTGGTTCATGTGACGGCTATCAGATCCTCCTCGGCCATCTGGGCGAAGAGTTGCCCGAGGTCGATTCTGATTCTCTCTGCTGGCTGATCGGGAAAGGCCTCTGCGAAAGCCGCGATGATTTCTTCTCCGGAGTTGACCTCGGCCAGGAGAGTCCAGATCGCGCTCGCAGTCGGGTTGAGGTGAAACGCGGTTCCATGTTCACCGTGCCAGAGGACGAGTCCGCCCGCCATGCGCCGGAGAGTGACGTTCTCCTGCCTCTTCCAGCCAAGCCGCAGGTCGGCTTGAGGAAGCGGCGCGGTTGTTGCGGAATGGCCGGCAGGCGGCTTGCAGCCGGGTTGGCCTTCTTCCGGCAGGCTGGCATGGCTCAACGTCGCGCGTATGAGGCTGACGGCATCCTCGATATCCCAATAGGTCAGCTTGAAACAGGCGAGACGCTCGGACAGCAGGTTGGCGCGCTCGATTGCAGCCTCGCTGGCTGCCGCGTAGATGCTCTGGCGAAGCACATGGTGCAGACACTCCGCAGCACCCAACCGCTGGAGAGAGGCGGCAGCACCGTTCTCGCGCGACAGGACCAACAGCACTTCCAGCGGCTGGGATGTGCCATGCGCGGCCAGAGTCGGCGGCGCGATGAATGCGTGGTGCCCGTCACTCAACGCGATGTGCCGCGCGACATGCCCGGAAAACTGTTCATGCGTTCCCTCTGGCAAGGGCAACCGGAGGCGTGGCGCGATGCCAAGCCCATGCGCCATGCCGTCTGCGGTTATGGGCAGTACGTCGTCGCAGAGGATCTGCATGTCATTTTCTGCCGACAGGCGCGCGATCAGCGTGCTCTTGCCGGCGTGGGCAGGGCCAGTGACGGCGATGAGCCTGCCGCCGAACCTGAACGCGCCGCAGTGTAGGCCTGAGAAGCCGGAACGCTCCTCGAAATAGCCTTGCGCAAGGTCGGCAACAATTCCGCAGACCGCTCCCGCAGCCGCAAGACCCGTGATGGGCTCCTCAAGAAAGATCGACCGCAGGGTGAAACCGTCTGCCTCTCTCGATACGCTACAGAGTGAGGGTAGTCTGGCGCTTGGCGCGGTCCGGATGTGCGGAGTCCAGCTTGGGACGGCCCTGCGAAGCCCGGCGAGCACATCGGGCGCCTCGCGCAGGATGACCGGAAGGCCAAGCCCTGGGAACAGAAGCAGCTGAACGGGACCGGAAGACGCGGGCATTGCCCGCGCCTTCCTGTTGGTGTTGCGAAACACGTCAGCCGTCTCTCTTGCCGAAGATGCGGGCGAGGCCGCGGGGACGCGAGGGCTTCGACGGCTTGGCCGGACGCGAGGGCTTCGACGGCTTGTCCGGGCGCGAAGGCTTCGACGGCTTGTCCGGGCGTGAAGCCTTAGACGGCTTGCTCGGGCGCGAGGGCTTCGACGGCTTGTCGGGGCGCGAGGGCTTCGACGGCTTGTCCGGGCGCGATGCCTTGGACGGCTTGTCAGGGCGCGATGCGGCCTCGGCGCTGCCGATCTGGGTCAGCACCGGAACAACATAGGCGGCTCCGAGGGCAAGCCCAAGGCGGGCCAGCATCTTGCGGCGGGAAAGTTCGGTCGTCTCGATCTTGTTGGTCATGATTGTCTCCTTCGAGTTGTCACCGCGTTTCAATCTGCGGCTCGCTTAGGAAAACGAAGCGCCCGGGAATTCATTCCCGGGCGCTCATCAATTTTACCAAATTGTAATGCTGCATGTGGCGGAGCTAGCAGCGATGGAACGGGCTTCGCGAGGATACGGAATATACTCCTTCCGATGCGCCGGGCGCTCAACCCGAGTTTCCGCAAATCCCGTCTGCCTGCAGGAGGCCCCAGCCGAAGACCTTGTCCTTGCCCGGCTCTCCGAGATCGCGCGCGGTGCGGGCGAGTTCCGCCACAAGGTCGGCGATGGGCGCATCGGGGCTTCGGAGGCGCATCACCGCCAGTGCCGCCGTGACATAGGGCGCGGCATAGGATGTGCCAGACCGCGATGCAACGCGCCCCGTGCCGGTGGCCACGGGGACCTCGACCCCGGGTGCGGCAAAGTCGATGTGCTCGCCCCGCGGTGCTCTCCTGTAGATGCGCAAGGTGGGGCTGACTGCCGTGACCGCCACAGCATCTTCATAAGCTGCCGGATAGAGCGGCTTTGAACCCGATCCGGCATTTCCGGCGGCGGCTACCACCGGCACGCCCTTTGCGACGGTCAGTTTGATGACACGCTCGATTACGGCATTCGCCGGCCCCGCAAGGCTCAGGTTGACGACATGGGGACTCTCGCGCAGCAGGGCATCGACGGCGCGAACGACATCGAAGGCCTGCGCCACATCGTTGCCGCCCGACGACCGATAGTAGGGCACGGCCGCGATCACGCGGGCCTGAGGCAGCAAGCCTTCGGCGTTGCTGCCCCGCGATCCGGCAACAAGGGCAGCGACGGCCGTGCCATGGGCATTGCCCGACCTGGCCGTCCCCTTGGGTCTCAGGTCAATCACTTCAACCGACTGCCCGGCGAGTGAAGCATCTTTCGTGTTCACCGTGGTTTCGACAAGGCCGATCACCGGCGAGGCAGCGCAAGGCAGTTCAGCATTCACCGGCCAATCCACCAGGACCAGCGGAGAGCATGGTGTTGACGGAGCGCATTCATCCTCCTCCTGCGGCCGGTAGATTGAATTTACATCGGATTCGGCCGCGCCAAGACTGGCCAGAACATTGCGGGCCGTGGCGACGGACATGTTGCGCGGCAGCCGCAACCGCTGCACGCGGACGCCGACAGACTGGAGTGTGTCGTCGCTCAGGACCGTAAACCCGCGCCGGGTGGCCTCCGTCAGTCCCGCTTCCGGCAAGTCGAGGGCAACAACGACCGGACGTGGCGCGGGCTTGGCGGCTACCTTCTTCTTGCGCTGCTGAACCGCCTTCTTTTTCTTCGTCTCGAACGTCTTGCGCTCATTGCGTTCGCTGCGTTCACTTCGCTCGCTGCGCTGGCCGCCGCCCCGTCCCCGGCCCCCACCGCCACCATCGTCTCCGTCGTCGTCCGCCCATGCGCTTGCGACCCAGGTGCCGGGGGTCAGGGCCAGCGCACCGACGACGAGGCCAAACCCGGCGGCGCGGCAAATCCGTCCGAGCGCAACAGACAACCCGCAGAGAAATCCGCCGGGCCCAGTTTTTCGTTCCATTTCCGTCTCCATGGATTTTGAGTTCCCGAAAGAACGAACGGGAAAAACATCTATTCCATACGATTCACCGACTTTCTTGGAGCATGGCGGTTTCATCTGTTATGCGATAGTGCAACATCTCTTTCTGATTGTGACATGACGCAGAGTTTCTCAGAACAATTGATCGCCATGCTGCCCCGGCTCAGGCGCTTTGCCCGCTCGCTGACGGGATCGGCGGACAAGGCCGACGAGCTGGTCCAGACGGCCTGTGCCAAGGCACTGGCCGCGAAGGATAGCTGGGCGCCCGGAACGCGGTTCGATTCCTGGATGTTCCGGATTGCCCGGAACGCCTGGATCGACACCATACGGCGCAGCCGTCACGAGGCGATGACCGCCGAGGAAGGTGAGATCGAACAGATTGCCGGTATGGATGGCGAGGAAGCGCAGGTGGCCCGCCTGACCCTCAACGCGGTGATGGCGGCCATCGACCAGCTGCCGGATGACCAGCGCGAAGTTCTGGTTCTGGTGGTCATGGAAGAATTCTCCTATGGCGAGGTTGCGGAGATGCTGGGCATCCCCATCGGGACCGTGATGAGCCGCCTCGCGCGGGCCCGCGTGAAAATCGCTGCTGCCACGGGAATAGACCGGGCTGGCAAACGTTAATGCGCCAGACCGGATTTTAGCCGTACAGGTGAAGACATGTCACAGATGAGACCGACCGACGAGGAATTGATGGCGCTGGCCGACGGCGAACTCGGCCCTGCCGATGCGCGCCGGATCGCGGAGCTCGTCGCCGCCGACCCGGAGCTCCAGGAGAAGGTGGACATGTTCCGCCTGACGCGCGATCTGATGCGGGATGTGCGCGGCCCCCTCGCGGGCGAGCCTGTTCCGGATGAGCTTCGGCGCTCCATCGAAGCCATGGTCGCCGCAGCCGATTCGAAGGCTGGGGAGCCCGGCAACGTCCTGGCCTTCAAGCCGAAGCAGAAGGCACCGGCCGCAGCGCCTCGCTCGTGGTCCCTGCCGATTGCTGCGTCCTTCGCCGCCGTGGTGGCCGGTGCCGTAGGCTTTATGCTCGGCCAGAGTGCGCCGTCGTCCACCGGCCCCGCCTTCGCAGCGGTCGGCAGCCCGCTCCCTGCCGAGATCGGCACCGTGCTGGCCTCTAAAGCCTCGGGCTCCGAGGCCGCCATCGCCAATGGCAAGGTGCGGGTGATCGCGAGCGTTCGCAGCAAGGATGGAACGCTGTGCCGCGAGTTTGAAGTCGACGGGGCTTCCGGTCAATCTGTCGTCGGCATCGGGTGCCGCGATGGCGCCGGCTGGCGCCTCGACATCGCCGTCGCCGCTCCCCTGACGCAGGATAGCTTTGCACCGGCCTCTTCGCTCAGCGCCATCGACAGCTATCTCGGCACCATCGAGGCGGGCGAACCGCTCACGCCTGAAGAAGAAACGGTTGAGCTCGCCAAGGCATCCTGAGAGAACCATATTCCGACTGTCCGGGGCGCTACCGCATGCGGTGGCGCCCTTTTCATTACTGCTTGTCAGCCAAATAAAAAACTTTACCGCCAGCCGGAATAGAAATGCCGGACCTCCGTTTTCCTCAATGTCAGCCCGATGATGGGCACTAACAGAAATCAGGAGACTTCAGATGGCGATCCTCCCCTACATTCCGACCGACATTCTCGCAGCCGAAATTTCTCTGCGCGACGAGTTCATCAACTACATCGACACGCTTATCGATGCCGCAGAACCGGCCCTCGTGCCCGGCGGCAACAACGACCTGGTGTTCGGCACTGCCGCCGCAAACATCATCAACGGCCAGTCCGGCAATGACGTGATCGCCGCCTTCGAGGGCAACGACAGCATCACCGGCGGCTTCGGTGACGACTACATCCTCGCCGGCATCGGCGATGACCGCCTGTTCGGCGGCGACGGCAACGACTTCCTCTTCGGCGAGGCCGGCAATGACATTCTCGATGGCGCCGACGGCGACGACGCCATGTTCGGCGGCGCGGGCAACGACACCGTCACGGGCGGTGAGGGCAACGACTGGATGTACGGCAATGGCGGCGCTGACCGCATGACCGGCGGCTTCGGTGACGACCTGCTCGACGGTGGTGCCGGCGGCGACGTGCTCACCGACGACACTGGAAACGACACGCTGCTGGGCGGCGCCGGCAAGGACCGTCTCACGGGCGGTGCGGACAATGACATCCTCTGGGGCGGCGCAGGCGCCGACCGCCTCTCGGGCGGCACCGGCAACGACGTCTACGTCTACAATTCCCGCACCGAAGGCAACGACATCATCCTCGACTTCGAGTCCGGCAATGACGCCTTCAACTTCGCCGGCCTCGGCTTCCGAGTCGATCCGGGCACCGATCTCGAGGAGGGCGTGACCTTCGTGGCCAACGGCGCACCGAGCTCCGTCGTGGCCGAGGCGACGGTCCTCTACGATACGGGTTCCGGCCAGCTCTGGTTCGACGTCGACGGCACGGGTGCGGCTTCTGCGCAGCTCATCGCGACTGTCCAGGGCGCTCCCAACATCAACGCCCAGGACTTCATCTTCATCTGAGGATCGAAGTCCAACTGGAGCCCCGGTGGAAACACCGGGGCTTCTTCACGGTGATGGTAGACGACAACTGTGCTACGAGCGCAACGGGCGAGCAAGTGGACTCATTTGCGAGGCGGAAAATGCGCCTGCTTCAAGGCTTTCGAGCAACCGGCGGTCAGCTGATCGCCGGTTGCTTGTCTTGTGACTTTTGCGCCTGAACTGGCCAAGAAGAGTCCGTTGCCGGGAGGTTACCGCCTCCGCGTCACGGCGAGAGATGGACCGTCCGGATGTTGGCCGTCCGACGGCTCAAGCTGGAGTGTGATCACCAGGGTCGGGCCTGACACGGCCAATGATGGTGGACAGGATACACGGGAACGCTAATCTGCGGCCTTGGCGGCAGGCTGGCAGTCTTGAATGATGAATGTGGTCGTTGTCAGCTATGCTGTTGACACGAGCCGGACAGGAGTGATGTGATGCCGCGCCAGAACCAGGCGAACGACACGTGGTGGGTCAACGATCAGACTCCGGACAATCCTTTCAGCAAGAGCGAAGACTACGATGCCTTTCTCGACTATCTCGGCGGACTGGCGCGCAGCCTGACGCCGGAGATCGCTGCGGGGCCGCTGAGGATCAATGTTTCAGAGCTCAACGATCATCCCGACTTCAAGGCGGCCGCAACCGGCGCGCTACAGATGTGGGCCTCCGTCACGCCCCTGACATTCGAGATCGTCGACGATGCGCCGTTCAATCGCAAGACGGACTGGATGAAGATCATCAGCCCCGAGCTTGGTGAGCGCTACGACGGGAGCGCCTATTCCAACGACCGGATTGTCAGCATCGGCCAGCGTTTCCATGACACCGAACCCGACAGGACTGATGTCGGCGGCTATGTGTTCGACTCCTTCATTCACGAATTCGGCCATGAGTTCGGCCTGGACCACCCGGGGCTCTACAACTACAGCGGCCCCGGCGGCGTGCAGATCAATTATCTGAACAATGCGACCTGGATCTACGACAGGCAGCAATACAGCGTGATGTCCTATTTCGACGGCATTGATGTGGGCGGTACCAGCCGCTGGTCGGCATCGACGCCGCTCATGGCCGACATCGAGGCCGTCATCCGGCGGTTCTTCTCGACGGTCGACAATGCCGGCGTACGCACCTATCAGCACATCGACCTCAACACGGGTGACAATGCCTACGGTTTCGGCAGCACGCAGTACGGCTATCAACTGGCCACTTCGGGCACGCAGCATGACATCGGCTTCGTGATCCATGATACGGGCGGAGCGGATACCATCGACTTCTCGGGTTCCACCGGCAAGACCGTCCTCGACTTGCGCGCCGGCCGTTTTTCGAGTGTGAACGGCCACCACAACAACGTCTCGATCTTCGCCGGGAACAACGCCAACGCGGCCGACTATTTCATCGAGGCCGGCATCGGCAGCCAGTTTGCAGATATTTTGATCGGCAACGGTGGCGCCAATGTCCTGAATGGCGGCGGCGGCGGCGACCGAATGGCCGGCAAGGGCGGCGATGACGTCTATTTCGTCGACTCGCTGGACGACGTCATTCGCGAGCGGGCCAAAGGCGGCGATGATACCGTCATCGTGTTGTCGACGAGCCTCGTGATCACCAGCATCGCCAACGTCGAACATATCATCTACGCCGACCAGCCGATGCTGCAGTCAACTGGCGACGGCGCCTCTCTGGGCAGCGCCACCGTGATGGGGAGCGTCGTCCTGGGGAGTGATGAAAGCGAAACGCTCGACGGCGGAGGCGGCGCCGACATGATCCTCGGCCGGGGCGGCGATGATGTCATCATCGGCGGCCGCGACTCGCTGGCCAGCCGCGACATCAACAACACCATCGGCGTTGCTGATCTCGACGACCAGACCGAAAGCGACGATGGCAACGACGCGCTCTATGGCGGAAGCGGCGATGACGTCATTCTCGGTGGCCAGGGCGACGATACTCTCTATGGCGGCAGCGGCAACGATACGCTGAGCGGCCAGGATGGCATCGACATATTCATGGGCGGGAGCGGAAGCGACACCGTCGATTTCAGCAAGGAGAGCCCGTTCCAGCTGCTGGTCAACCTCGCCACGAACACCGCCAGTGGCGGCACGGCCTCGAACGACACGTTCTACAGCATTGAAAACCTGATCGGGTCGGATGACCGCACCGACCGCTTCATCGGCACTTCAGCGGCAAACCACTTCTGGGGCCGGGGCGGCGGAGACTACTTCAACGGCAACGGCGGCGACGACATGCTGGATGGCGGCAGCGACGGCGACATCCTTTACGGCGGGGCAGGCAATGACACGGTGATCGGCGGCTCCGGTCAGGACTACCTGAACGGCGGTTCGGGGATCGACACCGTCGTCCATGCGGGAAGCCCCGGCGGCGTGACGATCGATCTCGCAGGCGGCACGGCCCGCGGGGGCGACGGCGACGGTCCGGTCCAGATCGTGGGCCAGGGCGCAGCGATCCGGCATGACATCATCTCCGGCTTCGAGAATGCGGTGGGTTCATCATTCGACGACCACATCATCGGAAATGGAAAGGCCAATGACCTCTCGGGCAGCGCCGGCGACGACACGCTGGCGGGCGGCGAAGGCGCGGACACGATGAACGGCGGGGCCGGCAGTGACACAGCAGATTATTCCGATGCGTCGGCGGGGATCAGACTCACGCTGTCCGGAAGCATTTCTGGCGGCGATACTTATATCTCGATCGAGAACCTCGGGGGCTCGGGCTTCGATGATCAATTGGCCGGAGACGACGCCGCAAACGTGCTGACAGGTCAAGGCGGCAACGACACCATCAGGGGCCACCGGGGCGATGACATCCTGCTCGGCGATTTCGCCTATCACGGCGAAGCGCCGCCACGCCCGGGTTTGGGCTCCGGCTACGCCACACTGGGAGAGGACGCAACAAACAACTCGCCTGCAGCCGCGTTCGATATCTCCAACAACTTTTCGCTCACGAGCGACCCGCACATCTTCGACTCGACGACGACACTTCATTCGACCGTCAGCGCCACCGGAAACGGGCTGGGCGGCTACTATAAAGTCAACCTGGCGGCTGGAACGGTCATCACCATCGACATCGATGGAATTGCCGATCCCGATGTTCATGACAGTTGGGTCAGGCTGCTTGACAGCAACGGCAACATCGTCGCCGAAAACGATGATGGCGGCGGTGATCCAGGTTCCGCGAGCAACCGCGACTCTAGCCTGGTCGCCGTCATCGAGGACTCCGGCACATATTACATACTGGAAGGCAGCTGGTCGGAGTCGGCGCCTGGCGACGGCTGGGCCGAAACCGTGCCGGAAGGCTCGACCTACAAGCTGAACGTATCGGTCGAGTTCCCGCCTGTGCCCGCGGAACCTGGAATTGCGGGATCCGACATTCTCTCCGGCAATTCCGGCAGCGACCTGCTTGATGGAGGTCTGGCGGCCGACAGGCTCACAGGCGGCAGCGGAGAGGACAGCTTCCGTTTCTCGACCGCGCTTCGAAATCGCAATATCGACCGGATCACGGATTTCGACGTCGACCATGATATCATCCTGCTGGACAATCTCATCTTCACGAAACTCGGTGGCGAAGGTGTTCTTGATCCGGGAGCGTTCTTCAAGAGCGCGACGGGCGCCGCCCATGATGCCGGCGACCGCATCATCTATGACAGCGACACTGGCAACCTGTTGTACGATAGCGACGGGACCGGACATAAGGCAGCCAAGCTGTTTGCCCGGCTCGAAGCGGACCTCAGTCTTTCCGCGTCGGACTTCATGGTCATCTAGATGTAAGCTTTCACGAGATTATCCGTCCGGTCCGGATCGAGGAAGTTCCTGTTGCGACGCGCAAGCGACTTCGAGGAGGACTGGAGATAGAGAACTTGGTGAGATCTCGCACTTGCGCGGTCAGTTCTCAGCTGGAACCGACTGGCATCTGCCCTGGATGTGGACCCAAGCCTGTTGAAATGCACTGAAGCATCACTCCCGGTGAGTGGCCATTCCTGGTGCGGAGTCCTTGGATTGAGAACATACACGGCCGGGGTCTCCTTTCGGTGCCGTTTCACTCACGCCTCCGGAGCTTGCTTGTGAATGATGCCGAGATGGCAAAACCGTTACAACACCACAGCAGACCGTTCAGCACTTGCCTCTCGGGATCCTGCCATCACGAGCAGGACTTGTCAGGACCGCTGTTTTGCGCGAAGGTCAAGGCGAGTGGGCGCATTGAGGCTAACCTTTACAGAGGATGCTGAACGATGGCTGACATCAATCTCGGACCAGGTGACAATACCCGAAGCGGCACCCAGCTCGCTGATATCATCAATGGCAACGGAGGCGACGACACGCTCTCGGGACTTGGTGGCGATGACGAATTGTTCGGGGGGATTGGAAACGATATCCTGAAAGGCGGCGCCGACAATGACGTCCTGAATGGCGATGGCGGCCGAGACAGGCTTACCGGCGGGACAGGCAACGACGTTCTATTCGGCGGCAATGGCAACGATATCCTGGTGGGCGGTGGCGGGTTTGATTTCCTGAATGGAAACAATGGAAATGCCGAACTCACGGGCGGAGGCGGAAAGGATAACTTCCAAGTCGATATCGGAGCCGGCCGCGTTTTCATCACTGATTTTCAGGATGACATCGACACACTGCTGCTGGACGAGAGCTTCTTCCCTGGAAAGACGATCAACCAGATCCTGACCCAGCATGGCTCGAGTTCCGGAGGCGACAGCGCAATTGACCTCTCCGGCTCGGGTGCGGATTCACCGCGCATCATCTTGCTGGGCGTGGACAACATCTTCAGTATGGCTAACGATATCACGCTGGTCTGACACCGCTTGGACAGTGCCGGGCGGGAGGGTCAGCAACTCTCCGGACTTGCAGGAGGGCCGGTTGACCGTTTCGGCGGGGCTCATGGATGAAAGCATCAGCCCGACTTCGCTGGCCTGCTGTGGCGTGTCTGCTTCGTTCGGCTCAGGCCGGAGCACATGTCAGCTACTGATTCACATAACAAGTTTTGTGAATTGGTTTTGTGGAAGTAACCAGAGCCGTGGCTTCGAGACACACCGTGGTCATGCGAAAGACTGATTCCGGACCTTGACGAAGTACCCGGATTGCCGACTTGCTGTTTGCCACCTGTGACATTCAAGCGGGATAACGCCGTTCGGCTGGGCGGATCCGGCCGGCATTCCCCAGCTCGATCATGTAGCCGAAGTCCTTCTCGGTATCGAGATAGTAGTGCTCATCCTCGTCGATACGGCCGCACTGGATCACCGGATAGCCGCGCGCCGAATAGTCCCTGATGGCCTGCTGCATGTCGGAATAGAACAACTTGATGTGATGAAGTCCTTCACCGCGGCGCTCGAGATGTTCATCATAAATGCTATAGCCGGAAATCGGTTGAATGAGCTCAAGCTGGGTATCGCCGCTCCAGGTGATGGCAATGAGGCAGGTGTGATTGGCCGGCTTGCCGCGATAGATGTAATTTTCCACCTTGCCCGGTTCAAACTGATAAATGTCCCAGGGCCCAATCCCGCAATCCCAATGCCGTTTCAGCGCGGCATTCAGATCTCGCACAATCATCGCCACCTGCATGGTGCCGCCATCCTGGAAGGTCCTCATGACCGGACTCCTCCCGTTGCTGAGCATGGTTACCCCATAATCATGCAACGCCGGCACAGCGAAAGTCCATTGGGAACTGGCGAAGGGCGGGCGGAAAGAGACATAAGACCGTCAAAGAGAGACAAGACGTTTGGAGACCGATCCTGGCTTGAAGCCCGTCGGGACTCTCCCGATGAGTGAATCGCAAAGGGGTCGCACATCACCAGGCCGGGCAGTTCCATGTTGTCACTGAGACGCACTCGCCGGGACTCGTGGAAGGTGAAATCGCCGATACCTTTTTCCAATGCCACGTTGGTGAAAGTATCGTAACTAACGACCACACCTCCTCCGGCAATACCCAACAGCAAGCGGATCGCTGACTTCACTTACATCTGGATAGCGGAAGGCTGGCTCCCTCTTGCAGCCACGCATCCAGGCTGCTCGGCTGCTTCAGAAATGCGTCTCAGGTTGCCTGCCATCTTGATGATGAGTGCGGGATATCTGGCAACGCATCCATATACCCCCTCTGCTGACCTCCCCTGTCTGGCGACCTGCGACGAGTCTCTTGCCCTCCGGCAGTCAATTTGCTGACATGATGCTGCCGTTGGCAAGCTTTAGCCATCAGGCGTCAGGGCACGGGAGTCGTACGCATGCTGCCAGCCGGCTTGATACAGAGGCTATCGTCTCTTGTTCTCGTGTGTCTTGCCCTTGTTCTCTCCCTCTCTGGATCAGGCCTTGCCGACACCCCGAAGACGCTGAAGGGCGTGGCGCTGGTCATCGGCCAGTCGAAGTACGAGCACCTCGATCCGCTGATCAATCCGGGCAATGATGCCCAGGGCGTCGCCAAGCTGTTCACCGATCTGGGCTTCAACGTGACGACGACGCTTGACCGGGACACCAGGAAGCTTCGCCGCGATCTCGCAAACTTTGCGGTAGATGCCGAGGGATCGGATGTCGCAGTGGTCTACTATTCCGGCCATGGCATAGAGGCGGGCGGCGAGAACTGGCTGGTACCGGTCGATGCCGATGTGGCGGCGCTTGATGATGCCGCAAAGTCGCTCGTGCCCCTGTCCTCGCTGATGGCGGAACTCAATGCCAGCGTGCCGCTGACACTCCTGTTCCTCGATGCCTGCCGCACCAATCCCTTTCCCCCCGGCGCCGCCCTGAAACGGGATGGCACCGCCCTTCCCGTTCGCGCCAGCGGCCTCGCGTTGACCAGAGGTGTCTCGGCTGCTGACGCCGACGCGGGCAGCGAGGGTCTGGGCGCCGTCATCGCCTTTGCCGCCGAGCCGGGCATGGTGGCCCTCGATGGCCCGCCTGACAGCACCAGCCCCTATGCCTCAGCCATCCTGCGCCATCTTTCGGCCTCGACCGGCAGCGAGTTCGGCACCGTCATGCGTCTGGTGACGCAGGAGGTCTATCTCAGGACAGGCGGCAGGCAGCGCCCTTGGGTGAATGAAACCCTCACCCGGCTGCTCTACTTCGGGGCGCCCCAACCGGACCTTTCGGGCGATGAGGGCCAAATCCTCAGTGAACGCCGTCAGGTGCTGCTCACCATTGCAGCACTGGACGATTCCACAAGAAAGCAGGTGGAAGCCGCCGCCCGACAAGCGGACGTGCCCATGGATGCTCTGTACGGCCTGCTCAATGCCCTGGGGGCCGATATCCCCAGGGACCCTTCGAAGCTCGATGCGGTGCTGAAGGCGCAAACAGAAACGGTGAAGTCCAAGCTGGCCGTCCTCGATGCGCTGGGCCGGCAAGACGCCGAGGTTGCCCGCCTTTCCGCATTGGCCGACAGGGCGCTGGCAGACGGAGCCATTCAGGCAAACCTGCGGTTCATGCAGGCTGCGGATGCCCGGCAGAAGGCGGTCGATGGCAATCTCGATCAGACGGAGGCCGACCTTCGTACCAGCCGGTTGGCCAGTGGCGCTACCAAGGCAAAGCTGGCAGAGGCGTATGCCTTGAACTTCGCCTTCGACAAGGCGGCGCAGAGCTATGACGAGGCCTTCCAGCAGGTCGAGAAGTGGGACCGTCCGGCAGCCTTCGACTACAAGCTCCGATCGGCAGACGCCCTGCTGCAACATGGAGACGAGAAGGGTGACAATGAAGCGCTCATGGCTGCGATTGAAGCTTATCGCGCAGCGCAAGGTCAGCTGAGTCGTGACACCGACCCTGTGAACTGGGCCAGTACGCAGAACGATCTTGGCAACGCACTTCAGACGTTAGGTTCACGCGAAAGCGGAGCGACACGGTTGGAAGAAGCGGTTCAAGCTTACCGCGCAGCCCTCGGGGAACGGACTCGCGAGCGTCTCCCGCTTGACTGGGCGATGACCCAGAACAATCTGGGCAATGCACTCTGGGCCCTCGGCTCGCGCGAGAGCGGCACCGCGCGGCTCCAAGAGGCAATTCAGGCTTACCGTGACGCACTTGAGGAAAGGAAGCGCGAGCACATGCCGCTCGATTGGGCGTCAACCCAGAACAATCTTGGCTCCGCACTTCAAACGCTCGGTTCACGCGAGAGCGGCACTGCACGGCTCGAAGAGGCTGTTCAGGCATACCGTGCCGCACTTGAGGAAAGGACGCGAGAGCGTGTGCCACTCGACTGGGCGACGACCCAGAACAACCTTGGCCAGGTGCTCTGGACCATTGGCGCGAGAGAGAGCGGTACGGCCCGGCTGGAGGAAGCGGTCGCGGCTTATCGTCTGTCGCTGGAGGAACGAACACGGGCCCGCGTACCGCTGCAATGGGCCCTGACCCAGAACAATCTCGGCAACGCGCTTCAGACCTTGGGATCCCGCGAGAAAGACACTGCGCGGCTGGAGGAGGCCGTGACAATCTTTCGTACAGCGCTGGAAGAGCGCAGTCGCGAAATCGTGCCAGGCGACTGGGCTACGACACAGGATAATCTCGGCGCCGCGCTTTACGCACTCGGTCTTCGCGAGCACGGAAGCGCACGGCTGGAAGAGGCGGTCACGGCCTATCGCGCCGCACTGGTGGAGCGGAAACGCGAGACAGTGCCTCTCGAATGGGCCGCGACCCAGAATAATCTCGGCAATGCACTCAGGGTCCTCGGCTCGCGAGACAAGGGCACGGCAATGTTGGAAGAGGCGGTTGAAGCATATCGTGCGGCGCTGGAGGAAATCACCCCCGCCCGCGTACCGCTTCAATGGGCAGGGACCCTGAACAATCTTGGCACCGCCTTGAAGGATCTCGGCTCGCGCGAGAGCGGCACAACGCGGCTGGAGGAGTCTGTTGCGTCCTTTCGTGCTGCGCTCGACGTGTACTCTCGCGAGACAGATCCACCTCACTGGGCCATGACCCAGAACAATCTCGGCACTTCGCTTGACGAACTGGGTAGCCGCGAAAACAATACGACCCGGTTGGAGGAAGCCGTCACCGCCTTTCGTGCCGCGCTCGACGTGTACTCTCGCGAGACAGATCCACTCGACTGGGCCATGACCCAGAACAATCTCGGCTGGGTCCTTGGTAAGCTGGGCCACCGCCTTGCCGATCCAACTCATGTCCGTGCCGGCAGGGAAGCAGTTCAGGCGGCATGGGAAATGTACAGGTCGTCAGGATTCGACTACGATGCATACTTCAGGGAACGGATCGAGGCCTTCGACACGATGATGGCTGAGATCGGAAAATAGCCTTGGGTGTCGGGTCGACTGAGCTATTCCGGCGAACGCGCATATAAAATCCATATGGGTGCCAATTCGGGTGAAAGACAGTGGCCGCACCTTCTTGCCATCGACGAGGCCTTCGGACCAAAGCCTTGTGGCGACGAGGCACTGGGGGAACTTCGTGTCGAGAAGGGCCATATCGCGGGTCCCGAGATCGATGGCAGGGCGACGCTCGAGGATCTCGGCCCCGCGCGCATGATCGGCAAACGCAAGGGCTTCGTCGGTAGCGTGTTGCGCCATCGCCTTGCGTTTGCAGAACGCACATGCGCCTGCGCGGCGGTGCGATCCTGTTCCGCCCAGGCTATGCCATGGAGGGCCATGGCCTGGGCCGCATCACAATCCTAAGCTGCAGTTCGGTCCTCGATAATTGTGTTCAGCCGAGAACTTCCTTCACGGCTTCCGCCATGGCACCGACGACCGTATCGGCCTCAGTAGGTGTCAGGCAAAGCGGCGGCGCGAATCCAATGATGTCGCCCTGCGGCATGGCACGCGCAATGACACCGCGTTTGAGCAGCGCTGCAGCGACTGCCGGACCGATCTTGCGGGCCGGATCGAAGAAGCGCCGCGCTTCCCGGTCTTCGACAAACTCTACGGCGCAAAGCAGACCTTCGCCGCGCACCTCGCCCACATGGGCATGTGAACCAACCGCATCACGCATTTCTGCATTGAGATATGCACCGGTCTTGCCGGCGTTTGCCACCAGGCCCAGTTTGTCGATGAGTTCGAGGTTCGCGACGCCGGCCGCCGCGCAGATCGGATGCGCCGAATAAGTCCAGCCATGGCCGATGGGACCGAACTCGTCGGTGCCCTCTTCCAGCACCTTCCACATGTCAGCCGACAAGATGGAACCGGAGAGCGGCGCATAGGCCGAGGTCAGTCCCTTGGCGATGGTAATCATGTCGGGCTTCATGCCGTAGTGTTCCGAACCGAACATGCTGCCCAAACGTCCAAAGCCCGTCACCACTTCATCGGCGATCAGCAGGATGTCATGCGCGCGAAGGACCTTCTGGATCGCCTCCCAGTAGCCCTTGGGCGGCGGCACCAATCCACCGGTGCCCAGCACGGGCTCTCCGATGAAGGCTGCAATCGTATCGGCACCCTCTTTCGCGATCAGCGCTTCAAGCTGTTCGGCGCAATAGGCCGAGAACTGTTCTTCGCTCATCGTCATGTCCGGACGGCGGAAGTAATAGGGCGCCTCAGTGTGGATCACCTGCGGCAGCGGCAGGTCGAATTGCTTGTGGAAGAGTTCAAGTCCGGTGAGCGAACCCGTCATGAGGCCGGAGCCGTGATAGCCACGCCAGCGCGAGATGATCTTCTTCTTGTGCGTGCGGCCAAGCACGTTGTTGTAATACCAGACGAGCTTGATGTTGGTTTCATTGGCGTCCGAACCCGAAAGCCCGAAATAGACACGCGACATGTGCTTCGGCGCGCGGTCCATGATCATCTTGGAGAGCGTGATCGAGGCTTCGGTGCCGTGGCCGACATAGGCGTGATAATAGGCCAGCTCCTTTGCCTGGGCGGCAATGGCATCGGCGATTTCGGGACGGCCATAACCGACGTTGACGCAGTAGAGTCCTGCGAAGGCGTCGAGATGCGTGACGCCATTGCGATCCGTGATGTGAACGCCCTTGCCACTGGTGATGATGCGGTCGTTCATTTCACCGCGGGCAAACTGACCGAGATGCGTTGACGGGTGAAAGAAATGGGCGCGGTCCCATTCGGCGAGCTGGTCGTTGCGAAGCATGGTCATTCCAATCTGATGATGGGCCCGGGCGGCGTGGTGTTCAGCACTTTCGCGCCCGAAGACGTGAGCAATTCGGCGTTGGAGATGAAGCCGTCGCCCTTGCCGGTCCCCATCAGCCACGAGAGAATGTGAATGCTCATGCCGGTTCGAATATCCATATCGGAGTCGGCGCGCAAGCCCACGACGGCACTTCCCCTCCCCTGCCCATGATGGCGGAACGCCAAGCCGGCGCAGTAGCCGCAACGATGCCGGCGGTTATGGGCGAGGCCGGCATTGTCGGCCACACCCTGCCAGGCGGCATGGATGTCACGTTGCCTTGTGGCGGGGTTTCATTGCGGCAATGACCGCCGCGAAGGCGCGCCGTGTCACTTCCACCATCTTCGCATCCTCGTCGCTGATGCTGCCGGCGCGCACGAGCGGCCCCATCCGCGCAAGGCAGCGCCAGATGCAGCCCGAGAGTTCCGAGGAATCGCCGGGACGCCGGCTCACCGTCCGTTCGCCCCAGTCAGGCGGATAGGAGAGGCCGATCTGAGACGACGGGCCGCCGTAGACCTCTACTTCCCGATGTGGCCGCCTTCGTGGGTAGCAGAGCTCAGTAAATCCGCTGCAGGATGCTTGCGGCTTCCTCGTCGCTGATGCTGCAGAACTGCCGGGCGTCCTCGCGCCGGCAGGCCAGATAGGCCTCGACGAGCGCCGATCCCATCCATGATGCCGCGGCTTCATGGTCGAAAGCCGCCAGGGCGTCGGGCAACGATTGCGGCAGCAGGCGAAGTCCCAGCCGCTCGCGTTCCCCGGCACCAAGCAGTTCCGGGTTCCTGGCAACGTTGACCGGCATTTTCTTCCGCTTCAATCCATCAAGCCCTGCCCCGATGAGCGCGGCAAGCGCCAGGTAGGCATTGGCGGTGCCATCACTGGCGCGATACTCCATCGAGGCCTTTGGATGGCGACCATCGGCATCGGCCTGCCGGGGCACCACGCGGATCATCGCTTCGCGATTCCTGAGGCCCGCGCAGGTATAGGGCCCGACCCAGCTATTGGGCCGCAGCCGCAGATAAGAATTGGAGGAGAGGCACGTGAACAACACAGCGGTTTCGGCATTGTCCAGTATGCCCTGCACGAAGGGTCCCGAGATGTCCGTCAGCCAGTCCTCTGCGACAGTGACGGACTTGCCATCGCGATACAGGCTGAAATGGATGTGCACGCCATTGCCGGCCGCGGTGGGTGTTGGCTTCGGAATGAAGCTGGCATGAAGGCCAAACTGCCGGGCGCCGTCGCGGATCGCTTCCTGCGTCAACACCACCCGGTCCGCAGCGGTGAGGGGATCGGCCGGAATGGAAGATATCTCGAATTGGTCCGTGCCATACTCAGCTTGGAACTGTTCCAGCCTGATGCCGGATTCCACCAGCGTCTGCATCACATGCGCGGCAAGCCCTGATACGGCACGGCCGGAGGACACGGAATAGGCAGGGTGCGCAACCTGGTTGAGGCCCCTGACGTTGAACTCATGCTCGAAAGCGACCTTCATCGTCAGACCCGCCTCCGACTTGAGGCGGTCCATGACAGATTTGAGCGCGGTTCTCGGGCAATAGGCCCATGGCGCACCATCATGCTGGCGCGCATCGCAGAGGACAAGGTCGAGGGCGGGCTTTCCGTCATAGGAGGGAAGCGCCAGCATCGCCGCCTGGTCGGGCAGAAGCCGGATCTCGCCCTGCTGGCCGAAGGGATTGTCGGCAGGGATGACGTTGGTGGGCCCGATCGAGAAATTTCCAGGCACCCAGGGAAGTCCCTCTGCCAGCGCCATCTTATGGCGTTCCTTCGGCACCGACCTGCCCCGCAGTATACCGGACAGATCCTGATGGCCTAGGAACAGGAAGTGCTGCTTTGCCATGTTGTTCAGCCGCCTGCCTTGGCGAGGGACAGCGGCAGCAATCGCGCGAGACGCTCCGCCCAGGCGGCTTGACCCTTCTCGGTTGCAATCAGGTCCTGCCTGATCTCGAGTTCGACATGCAGCAGGCCGCCCTTCTCGCAATGCACCGGCACGGCGTAGTCGCCAGTGTCATCGACGGCATAGGGTTCATTGACGCCAACCGTCAGATCGCCTTCCGCCTCGAGCAGCGCGATCAGCGTCCGCGCCAGCCGGTCGTCGCGATTGAACAATACGCCGATATGCCATGGCCGCGGCGCCGGGTAATCCCCGTGGCGTGGCGTGAAGCTGTGCATGGCGATGACGGTGGGCGCATTGCCGGCAAGCCGCATCCGGGCAATCTGCCCGGCGATCGCCCGCTGGTAGGGCCAGAAAATCTCCTGTTCGCGCAAGTGCGCCTGCTCCGCAGGAATACCGTCGTTGGCGGGAACGCGCGACCCGTCGCTCAGTGGCGCGATGGATGTCGGGTGGCCAGGCGGACGATTGCAGTCGATTACAAGGCGAGAGTAGCGCTGGAAAATGTAAGGTGCGTCCAACGCCGCGGAGAGCCGTTGCGAAACGCCATGGATGCCGATGTCGATGCCGATGTGGCGGTTGATGTCATCGTTGGAAATGCCGAGGCCGTCCAACTTCTCCGGCACGGCGTTCCCGGCGTGGTCGGCAATCAGAAGGAAGGGGCTGCGGCCTTGCAGGCGCTCTTCTCCAACGGGCCGCGGATCCTGCGCTCGCAGAAGCTGCTGGGAAATGTCCAAGGCATCACTCCGGGCTTGATGTTGGCTAGCGCTGAATGGATGTTTTCACTCTTGCGCGACATCTGGGAATACAGAAAATCTGTTGACATGGCAATATCGCTCTGTTGAACTTTGTTCCTGTTGAGCGGCTATCCAGCCGCCGGGGATGAAGCGCGCGGTCATGAAGGGTTTTCACCCATTGCTGAAGCCGGCCCTGGAAGCGGCGGCACTTGCCGCGCTGCTCTGCGGCGTCACGGCTGTGGTGGCGCTCGTGATGGGCCTCTCGGGGCAACGGCTCATGACGCTCTACTGCGTCAATCTCTGCGCCGTTCTGGCCATCCAGATTTTCAGTGGCAGCTCGGGGGTGGTGTCTTTCGGACATACCGCCTTCATGGCGGTGGGCGCCTATGTTTCGGCATGGTTCACCATGCCAATTGCCTTGCAGCGCACGGCATTGCCAAATCTTCCTGACTGGCTGGCGGGGCATGAACTGGCCGTGCCGCTGGCACTGGCGATCGTTCTGGTCGCGGGACTCGTGCTGGCCTCGGCGGCGGGACTGCCAATCGCGCGGCTGAACGGCGCGTCCGCCGCCATTGCCACACTCGGCTTTCTCATCGTGGTCTATTCGGTGCTCGCCGCTGCACGCGACTTCACGCGCGGCAACCAGGCCTTCTATGGCGTGCCGCGGGTGACCGACATCACGCTGGCGCTTGTCTTCGCATGCCTCTTCATACTCGCCGCCAGACTCTACAAGGACAGCCGCTACGGGCTGATGATGCGCGCCGTGCGCGACAACGAGACGGCGGCGCTCGCCGTCGGTGTCAGCCCGCAACGCATGCGCTTCGTGGCATGGGTGATCTCAGGCGGACTCGCAGCGGTGGCAGGCGCACTCTACGGCCATATGCTGGGCGCCTTCACCCCCAAAGACTTCTACTTCCACATGGCCTTCACCTATGTGGCGATGCTGATCGTCGGCGGCATGGGAACGGTGACCGGCGCAGTGGTTGGCGTCGGCTTCGTCATGGCGCTGCAGGAGGTGCTGCGGCAATTCGAGCGCGGCTTTACTCTGGGGCCAATCCAGATTCCGGAAATCTTCGGGGTGCCGATTGTCGGCGTCAGCCTCGCCATGCTGCTGGTGCTGTGGCTACGGCCGGCCGGGCTCGTGGGTTACACCGAATTCGCGCAAGGATGGTTTGGAAGGCCGTGGCTGCCCAAGGCACCGGACACTCAAGCTTCAGCCAGCATGGAGCCGCTTCGGGTGGAGAATGCAGTAAAGTCCTTCGCCGGCCTCACCGCGGTAGACGACGTAAGCTTCTCCATCGAACGCGGGCGGGTCACCGGGCTGATCGGACCCAATGGCGCTGGCAAATCGACGCTCGTCAACGTCATCACCGGACTCTATCCGCTCACTTCCGGCACGGTGGCGATCGGTGAACGCAACATCGGCCTGCTAGCGCCGCATGCCGTCGCCGGGGCCGGCATCTCGCGCACATTCCAGAATATCCGCCTATTCACCGGTCTCGGTGTTGGTGAAAATGTGGCAGTCGCCGCCCTGGCCAGAGGTGCAAGCCTGCGCGACGCCCTGGCCACCGCAGAGCGCGAACTTCATTTCGTCGGCCTCGAAGACTCCGGGCCGAAGAGAGCAGACAGCCTCGCGTATGGCGCAAGGCGGAGGCTCGAGATTGCCCGCGCACTCGCCGCCGAGCCGCGCTTCCTGCTTCTGGACGAACCGGCCGCCGGCATGAACCCCGAGGAAACGGACGATCTCGCAAGGCGCCTGAAAGGGCTGCCGCAAGCCCGGGGGCTGGGCCTCTTGTTGATCGACCACGATCTGAAGTTCATCATGTCATTGTGCGATCGTGTGGTCGTCCTCAATCGCGGCCGCCTGATCGCCGACGACACACCAGTTGGCGTGCAGAAGAATCCGGCCGTCATAGAAGCCTACACCGGCACGCGTGCTTCCCGCGTGACCGCCCAGCAGGAAGCAGAGGAAGCAGCAACAGAAAGACCTAGGGAGACGACATGATGCCGAAGTTCGTACTGAGACTTAGCGCTGTGCTCTTCAGCACGACGCTGCTTGCAGCCCCCGCTCTGGCCGAAGACTATCTGATCGGCGTCACCGCCGCACAGTCTGGCTGGCTGGCGACCTATGACCAGCCCTCTTATGCGGGCTTCAAGTTCTGCATCGACGAGATCAACGCGAAGGGCGGCCTCGGGGGCAAGCACAAGGCCGTCATCGACGTGCGCGACACGCGCTCGGATACGGCAGAGGCCGTGAAGGTCGCGCAGGAGTTCGCCGACAAGCAGGTGAAGTTCATCGTCTCGCCCGCCGATGGCGACCCGACCATGGCCATGGGCCAGATCACCAGCCCCGCCGGCATTCCGACCATGACCTTTGCCGGCACCGCACCTGTCCTCACCTCTGTCGGTGAATTCGTGTTCGGCAGCTATCCGGGTGACAACCAGCAGGCCGCTGTGCTCGGCGCCTATGCCGCCGAGCTGGGCTACAAGACTGCGTGGCTCCTGAAATCCCCAGATTCGTCCTACACCATGAAGGGCCCGGAGTATTTCGGCCAGGTGTTCGAAGCGAAAGGCGGCAAGGTGATCGGCGAAGGCTCCTTCACCCTGAACCAGCCGGACTTCTCGGCCATCGTCACCACGATCAAGGCGCTCGACCCGCAGCCTGACGTGATCACGACCTGGGCCTGGGAACCGGACTTCCCCGCCTTCATCAAGGCGCTACGGGGCGCTGGCGTTACCACGCCCGTGATGGGCGCCGACGTGCTCGACACGCCAACGGTGCGCGGCCTGGGTGACGCGGTCAACGGCATCATCCACACCTCGGGCGGCTATCCGGAGGAAGGCTCGAAGCATGCGGACTTCAACGCCCGCTTCAAGGCCGCGACCGGCACGGAGGCAGACACCAACTACGTGGTGAACGGTTGTGACATCGCGCTGATGATCGACGCTGCGGTGACCGCCGCGGGATCGACCGATCCCAAGGCAGTGCGTGACGCGCTGGCGAGCCTCAACGATTCGCCCGGCATCATGAGCAACTTCACCTTCGCGGGAACCGACCGCATGCCGCTTCGCCCGGTCGTGCTGGCGAAGATCGAGAATGGCCAGAAGATATTCGTCCGCCGGCAGCTCGCCGACCCGGCGACCATGCCGAAGCCCTGAGGCCGATCGCATGCTGAGCGTTGAGGGACTTGTCGTGCGCTACGGGCCAATCGAAGCCGTGCGCGGCATCGATTTCACCGTCAACCGCGGCGAAGTCTTCGCCTTGCTCGGAGCCAACGGCGCCGGCAAGAGCTCGACGCTCACCGCCATCGCGGGGCTGGTCAGGCCCTTCGCCGGGCGCATCCACTATGACGGCAAGCCGGTTTCCGGCTTGCCGCCTGAAACACTGTCGCGCGCCGGCATCGGGCTCGTGCCCGAAGGCCGGCGCATTTTCGCGAGCCTGACGGTAGCCGAGAACCTATGGCTCGGTGGCGCCGCTCATAACAGCACGGCGGAACGCCACCGCCTGCAGCAGGAGATCGAAGAACGTTTTCCCATCCTGCGCGAGCGCACGCGACAGAAGGCCGGCCTCCTGTCGGGCGGCGAACAGCAGATGCTCGCGATCGCGCGCGCGCTCATGACACGGCCGAAGCTTCTGCTGCTCGACGAACCCTCGCTCGGCCTTGCTCCCCAGATGGTCGAGAGGGTCTTCGACCTGATCGCATCGCTGCGCAAGGAAGGCCTCACGATCCTGCTCGTCGAACAGAACGTTCCGATGTCGCTCGAAATCGCAGACCGCGGCATCGTGCTCGCCAATGGCCGTATCGTGGTCGCGGGCACCGGCGGCGAACTCCTGCACAACAGCGGCGTCACCAACGCCTATCTGGCGGCTTGAACCCATGGATGTATTCCTCCAGCAGAGCGTCAACGCCCTCAGCCTCGGCGGGATCTATGCGCTCCTGGCACTTGGCCTCGCCGTGGTGTTCTCCATCGTACGTCTCATCAACTTTGCCCACGGCGAGATCATGACGATCGCTGGCTATGCGATCTGGCTCGCCCTGCTCTCGTCGGTCCCGGTCGCCGCGGCGATCTTCCTCGGCATCACTGTCGCCATGCTGGCCTCCGTCGCCATGGAGCGCGTCGCATTCCGCGCCATGCGGGGGGCGAGCGTCACCTCCCTGCTGATCACCTCCTTCGCAGTGAGCGAGATCATCAAGGTGCTGTTCCAGAACGGCATCTCGGCGAGGCCGGTGCCGATCGTCCTTCCGGCCTGGATGTCAGGCAGCCTCAACATGGGATTTCTCACCATCAGCGTCATGTCGGTGATCTCGATACTGGTGGTGGCATTTTCTCTTGTGGCGCTGTCGTTCATCCTCACCCGCACGACGCTGGGCGTGGCCATGCGGGCTGCAGCAGAAGATTTTCCGGTCGTCCGCCTCGTCGGCATCAAGGCCAATCATGTCGTGGCCCTGGCCTTTGCCATCTCAGGCGTGCTGGCCGGAGTTGCAGCAGTGCTGTGGGTGGCACAGCGCGGCTCGGTCGATCCACTGATGGGTGCTGCGCCAGTCTTGAAGGCTTTCATCGCCACGGTGCTCGGAGGGCTTGGTTCGCTCTCCGGCGCGGTGCTCGGCGGCTTCGTCGTCGGTGTGGTGGAAGTCTTCCTGCAAGGCTATTTGCCGGAATCGGTAGCGCCCTACCGCGAGGCAATATCGCTTTCGATCATCATCGGCCTTCTCGTGTTGCGGCCGGACGGCCTGTGGCCGGCGCCGAACGTCAACCGCAGCTAGCCACATGACCGTGCGTTCGCTCATCGACCGCCATCTCGCCGATTTCAGCGCCAGCGATACCCGCGTGGCGCGCCGCATCCTCGAGAAATATCCGGTGAGCGCCCTGGGCGGCATCGGGGACATCGCGCTGCAATCGGGCGTCAGCGCACCGACCGTCACGCGTTTTGTCAAGCGCCTTGGCTTCAAGCGGTTCGCGGATTTTCAGCGTGCGATCAGGCTCGAGGTGCAAGACAGCGAAGCCTCGCCTCTGGCGCTCTTCCGCAAGCACCAGAGCCAGCCGGCGAAGCGGTCCGATCCGGACCGCCTGATGGTCGAACAGATGACCGGCTCGCTGCGCAAGCTGCTCGAAACGCCGACGCAGCGCGCCCTGGACAAGGCGGCCTCGATCCTCGCAAACGCACGGTCCCGGATCTATCTGCTGGGTGGACGCTGGAGTTCAGCTGCCGCACAGTATGCCGCGTTCCAGTTGACGAGCCTGCGCGGCGAAGTGCATGTCCTCGCCCCGCAAGCCTCCGGCCTGCACGAGGACCGCATCGCCGACTTCACCCGGCGTGACGTGCTGTTAGCCTATGATTTCAGGCGCTACCAGGCTGAGACGATCGCCTTCTGCCAGACCGCGAAACAGCGCGGCGTGCAACTGGTGCTGTTCACCGATCTCGATCTGTCGCCCATCGCCGACATCGCCGACGTCGTCATTCCCGTAACCGTCGAAACCACATCGCCGCTCGAGACCCTGGCGGTGGCGCTGGCCGCGACGGATGCCCTGCTGGGCCGGCTTGTCAGAAAGCTGGGGCCACAGGCGAACCGGCGCATGGCGATGCTCGAAACACTCAGGCGCGATGCAAACACTCCCAAACTGCTCTGAAAGGACATGTCCATGCCTCTCAATTCCATTCCAGCAATCGATGCGGCAGGCGGCGCCTACCGCGAGCGCCCCATCGAGCCGCGAAAGACTGCCCTTCTTTCCATCGATATGCAGAATGCCGAATGGAGTCCTGAGCGAATGACGAAGGCCCGGGTGCCGGGCTCACCTGAATCATCCCATCTCTCGATCATGGAGAAAATCGAACACCAACTGATACCAAACCAGCAGCGCCTGCAGACGGCAGCGCGGAAGGCGGGCATCGAGGTCATCTACACGACGATTGAGAGCTACACGCTGGATGGGCGCGACCGCAGCCTCGACCACAAGATCTCGAACCTGTTCTGCGCCAAGGGTTCGTGGGAGGCGAAAGTGATCGCCGAAGTGGGCCCAGGGCCGAATGACATCGTCATCCCCAAGACCGCTTCGGGCATCTTCAACTCCACCAATATCGAGTATGTGCTACGCAACCTCGGCATCGAATATCTGGTGATCTATGGAATATGCACCGACCAGTGCGTCGAATGCGCCATCCGTGACGCCGCCGACCGAGGTTTCCTCGTCACGCAGATCGAGGATGCCTGTGCTGCCGTCGAAGAGCGCCGCCATGACGTGTCGATCGAACAGATGCGCGGCCATTATTGCCGCACGCGCACGACCGACGAGATAATCGCCGAGATCCAGGCGCTTTCGAAATCCACCGCAGACTGAATGAAAATGTGGAGAGCAGGATGAGTTCGCCTTCAACCGATGTGGCCTATCTCTGCTGGAGCGACTATGTCGGCATCACGCGTTGCCGTGGCGTGCCGGCAGCAGACCTGGCGAAGCGCATGGCCAAGGGCCTGGGCTGGGCCGCGGCGGGCCAGGCGCTCACACCCTTCGACGACATTGCCGACAATCCCTGGGGACCGATGACGGAGGTCAGGCAAACGCCGCGGCCGGAGACCGAAGTGCGGCTGGACCTTTGGCCCGGCACGCCGCCATTCCATATGCTGATGTGCGACTCGAAACTGAATGACGGCACGAACTGGGAATGCTGCACGCGCGGGTTCATGACATCGGCACTGGCCGACTTCGAGGCGGAGACGGGTCTCCGCTTCACCGCGGCCTTCGAGCACGAGTTCCTGCTCTCAGGCCCCGACCTGGCACTGGCCACGCCCTTTTCGCTCGAGGCGATGCGCGTCGCAGCCGGATTTACCGGTGCGCTGGCGGAGGCGCTGGAAGCGGCCGGCCTCGAGCTGCAGACGATCGAGCCCGAGTACGGCATCAACCAGTATGAGGTTTCGACCGCACCCGCTGCCGGCCCCATGGCCGGTGACCGGGCCATCCTGACGCGCGAAGTGATCCGCGAAGTGGCGCGGCGCCATGGCTATCGCGCCTCGTTCACGCCCAAACCCGCACCGAACGCGGTGGGCAATGGCGCGCATGTGCATTTCAGCTTTCTCGATCCGGACGGGAAGAACGCCGCATACGACCGCAATGGCATTGCGGAGGCCTCGCAGTTGGCGCAACATTTCGTCGCCGGGCTCGTCCGGCACCTGCCAGACATTTGCGCGCTCGTCGCGGGAAGCCCTGTATCCTACTACCGGCTGGGGCCACATCACTGGTCATGCGGCTATGCCAGTTTCGGCGTACAGAACCGCGAGGCGGCGGTCCGCATATGCCCCTCGCCCGATGCCGATCCTGCAGCGCGGCAAACCGGGTTCAACATGGAACTCCGCGCGCCCGATGCGACGGCAAGTCCCTATATGGTCATCGGCGCCATTCTCCGCGCGGGATTGGAAGGCATCCGGTTGAAACTGCCAATGCCGGCACCCGTCGACCGCGACCCAAGCGAGCTGTCAGCGGAGGAGATGAAAGCCCTCGGCATCGTCGCCCTGCCTGCAAGCCTTGAGGAAGCACTCGCCCGGCTGGAGACGAGTTCCGCTGTCCGCCAATGGATGGCGCCCGCCTTCTTGTCGTCCTATGTATCGGTCAAACGCAAGGAGATCGCCATGATGGAAGGAAGTTCCCCGGAAGAGATATGCGCGAGGTACCGCGATGCCTATTGAGCTTGCCACATCGATCCCGCTCATCGACCATCATTGCCACGGCATCACCGGCGAGGACCTCGACTATGTGAACTTCCAGAAGTTCATCTCCGAGAGCTATCGCCCGCCGCCGGATGGCACGAGCGATTTCCAGAAGCCCGTGGGTCTGGCAGTCCGCCGCTTCTGTGCACCGATGCTCGATCTTGAGAAGGGCGCTTCAGGTGCCGACTATGTGCGGCGCAGGCAAGAGCTCGGCCCCGAAGAAGTCAACCGCCGCCTGATGCGCGCCTGCGGACTGTCGCATCTGGTCATCGATACGGGCCACCGTGCCAGCATCATTCTCGACGTGCCCGCCATGGCGAAGGTTGCCGATGTCCCAGCCTTCGAGGTCGTGCGCATCGAGGCGCTGGCGGAGGAGATCATGCGCGGCGGTGTATCCGCGAATGCCTTCCCCAATGTCTTCGACGAACGCCTGCGGGAGCGCTCGCGCGATGCCGTAGGGCTCAAGACCATTGTTGCCTACCGCACGACTTTCGCCATCGACTACAGCCGCCCGTCTCGCGAGGCCGTGTCCCAGGCCGCGGGCCAGTGGATGAAGCGGTCCGAGGCGTCCGGCAAATGGCGTCTCGACGATCCGACAATCATCCGCCACCTGCTGTGGACAGCGGGAGAAGTCTGCCGCGAACGGAAGTTTCCGCTGCAGGCACATGTGGGGGTCGGCGATGCCGACATCCTGATGCATGCATGTGATCCAACACATTTCACCCCCTTCATCGCGGCGATGGATGAATGGGATGTGCCGATTACGCTGCTGCACTCCTTCCCCTTCATGCGCGAAGCCTGCTGGCTCTCGGAAGTGTTCCGCAATGTTTATTACGACGTCGGATTTACCCTCAATTTCGCAGCGCCTCAATCCGAGGCAATACTCGCCGAGGCGCTTGAAATGGGCAAGTTCTCAAAGATGCTCTACTCTTCGGATGCCTTTGGCCTTTCCGAACTTTACTATCTCGGTGCCTTCCTGTTCCGGCGCGCGATCTCGCGTGTCCTCGATCGGTGGATCGCGGAAGACTTCTGCTCGGCAGGAGACGCGGAAGAGATCGTTTCAATGATCGCATCCGGAAACACCAGGCGCATCTATCCTATCTGAGGGTGGCGGCACAGCGGTCAAACCGCATCCTCCTTGTTGTCCGCCTCCATCTCCCTGACCTGCACCCCGTTTTTCGGGCCATCGGAAGCTGGAAAATTCCAGTTATGATGGCAGGGCCGGAACGGGAGGATGACGATGAAGATGTCGAAGTTCAGCGAGGCGCAGGTCGCCTACATTCTGCGACAGGCGGAGGAAG
>NZ_JBGSOZ010000123.1:0-21903 GCF_041738905.1 Aestuariivirga sp. | reverse complement strand
GATCGACAAGGCGACCAATCTCGAGGCCATCGCCAAGGCCCTCAACATCGGCCTCGACGCGCTGGTGCTGCTCGACGACAATCCGGCCGAGCGCGCCCAGGTCCGGAAGGCCCTGCCCATGGTCCGCGTGCCGGAAGTGCCTGAAGACCAACTGATGCTGCGGCTCGAAGAGGCCGAGTAGATCGAGTCCGGCAACGAAGCCGAGGGCGGGTGGAGCGAACCGGCGCGAGTTCAAACCCGTGCCGCGAAGCGCCGCCGCAACCGGGGTTCGTTGCCAGCCCATCTGCCGCGGACCCCTGCTGCCAGGGGGCTCTGCACCGGATTGGCGAGGATGTCCGTCGTCACACCGGCCCGCTTGCTGCTATCAACCTCGGCCTTCTCCAGCCAGGGGTGTTCCCTTGGCGTTAAACTGTTGCCCGTGCACAAGGCCGCCCAGGAGATGCGCGGCACCTTGTTGGCAAGTGCGACTACGGCGACATTCGGATGGGCAAGCGTTAGATTCTATCCAACAGAAGAATTTTGTCTTCTGATGGATCACCAGGGGCGGTATGCTCTGCCTAAGTATCATTGATTCTAATTGAAGTTTCGATCTCAGAATGTTCGCGGTACGGTGACAAGAAAGCTTCATTGTTGCGGAGTCTGATTGTTGGTCGTGTCCATTTGGGAGATTGATTAATGCGCTGGGGTCCGCAGGCCACAAGTCATGAACACAGGCACAATTTGACATGATTGGCATAACATCGGCCGTGCGCCAGGATGGATCGGGCAATGATGGTGTGGCTTGCCTGGTCGGTCTTGAGGCAAGGCCCATGTTTGGCGAATCGTTGCAGACCCGAGCGGAGAGTTGGACGACGGATTGGGACGAGGAGCGTCTTATCTGTCTGGTCAAGGCGTTGGTCTTGGCGGGACTCTGGGCGGATGCGGACTTGTTGATTTCGCGCATGGGCGACCGTTTGACACCTCAGAACGTGCGCGCCATTTCCCATGCTTCGCTTCAGAGCCGCTGTGCCCTTTTCGCGAGGCTTGCGTTCTCTCAGGCTCTCAGGCAACTACGCCCAATCCTGAACTTCGGTTGCGATGTAGGCCTGACGGATCCGGAACGGGTCATACGCGCAATGCGCACAGCCCATCCCCGCAATACGGAGCTGGTGGCCAGTCTTGGCTGTGAGTGGTTCAGCAGGCTTAGGCTCTACGCTCAGGCAATCAATTTCTACCGTGAGTCCGGGCAGATCAATACGCCGGATTTTATCACTGCCGAGTCCTATCGCACGTCGCTGATCGGAATGAACCGAACAACTGACGCGGAGGCATATCTAGCCGATCTTGCTGTCGGACGGGACTGGAATGGCATGAGTCCCAAGCTGGCGCTGAATTGTGCTAGGGCCCTTGCACAAACTGGACGGAATAAGCGTGCAGCAGAATTCTTCAATGCATTGCAAGCCGAAACGATTGGCGATCCTCCCCGTGCCGTGGCTCCTGAGATCCGCCGGCATGCCACACTTGAAGTAGCTGCGCAGGAGCGGATTTTGGGAGGGGCGGCGCGGGCACTCGAGGTCGTGCAGAAGCAACTCACGCAGTTGCCGAACAATCTGTCTTTGATCGTGAAGCGGATCGCTTTCATTTTCCGGAGCTCAGGCGAGGCAGAGGCCATGGCCGAAGCGCTCGCTGTCGTCCGCAAATATCCCTGCTCGATGGAAATCGTACAGCTCATCAGCAGTATTCCTTTTAGTAATGCTGTAATAGCGCGACTGCTTGATGCGCGGGCTGCAGCAGCTGGTAACACGTCGATTCCGACGAAGATGGCAATCATGTTGATGCGGCTTGCCTTGAGTGTGGATCGCGAGGACGAGGCCTATGCGCTGGCGGCGGTACTTGGCAATGAGGAGCTCCATGCGCGGGTTGTGCTTTCAGGGCGTCTTAAGCGAAGCAATCGCCTAAGCGGCAATATCCGAACAACTGGCTTCCAAGTAGCGCGGGGAAACGAGGGTGGCCCTGCCTTGATTGTCTTTCCCGGTATCAAGAACCGCGTTTCCGGATGGCCCATTCAGTATTTCGACAGCCTGATTGCAAAGCGCGGCGTGACGGCGATTTATGCCTTTGACGAAACGCAGCGCCTGTTCCTTTTTGGCGCCGACGGGATCGCTAGCGACGTTGATGGCGTGGCGGCACACATCGCTCAAATTCCGGAAGTTGCCAATGCGAGCAAGGTCCTGACACTCGGAACATCAGGGGGTGGTCTGATCGCTGTGCGCGCGGCTCTTGCGATGCGAGCTCAGGGATGTTTGACTTTCGGGGCAAAAACCATCCTTGGCCGGCCAGCCCCGAATGTTCCCGATCTCGGACTCGAACGGCTTGCCCAGTTTGCGGCCTGCCTCCCACCGCGGGACCGCGATCTGCGCAAGGCTTGGTCAGACAACAAGTACCTTCACGCAACCATGTTCTATGGCGAGGATCATGCCCCAGACGTAGCTCATGCCCAGCGCATAGCCGACCGTAAAGGAGTCGATTTGCGACCGGTTCCGCACGTCCGGGAACACGACGTGTTTACGCCCACGCTGGAAAGCGGCACGTTCGAGGTGGCGTTGGATTGTCTTCTTGCCAGCACCTGATGGCAGGGCGCGACAATGATAATGCCATACGAGATGGCCAATGGATAGAATTTGACGCTTGATTCCCAGGCATTGCGGCGACGATGAATTTGCAGGGGCCCACAGTCCAGGTAGAGGTCGTGAACCACCAAGGACGATCTCCATTCGCCCCGCAACCGGCACCTGCGTACCATCTCGTGTCGTGGACCTCGCCATGCCGCCGCTGGCTTCCGGCACTGACGGGACAGCTTCGCGTTCCGTGATGACCGCGGGCACGAAAGCCACATCATCTTCAGCGATGCCAAGCTTGCCTTCACGGGCCTGCCGCCGCCATGTGAACAATTGGCTGGTGCTCATTCCGTGCCGTCGCGCCGTCGCCGAAACATTCCGCGGCACGACACAACTCTCCGCAACGATCCGATGCTTCGCCTCCGGCGTCCATCGACGACGGGCGCCCGTCGCAACAACCTCAAGGCGGGAAATCCTCGGCATAGGCGTATGGTCAGTCATACGACTATGTCATCATCACCAATCCCAACAGACAAGACGGCCCTCACCGAAGGGACACGAACAGCATCGATCCCGAAGCCTATCTCCGCTCCGTCTTAACTCGCATCGCCGATCATCCAATCAACCGCATCGCCGAATTGCTCCCGTGGTACTGGGCAAGCAACCAACCACACGCTCAGGCCGCGTAACTCACCGGGCACTTACGTAAAGACAGCGCTTACGTAATATCTACACTACTGTCGCATAGGGCAGTTCGTTCGCCGACTTGACAGAGGAGCCTGTGGATACTTCTTCACCGAGGCCGGTTATTCAAAGTGAACGGAATCCGCTCAAAATCCTCACAATCCCACTTGGTGGGGATCAGGCGTTGTAGTCAAATCTCTCGATCAGCTTCCCGCAGATACGCTCGACGACTTTCGCATATCTGTCGGCAAGCGGACTGAGGCGGCGCTCGATGTTGATGGGCGAATGATATTTCGGCGAGAACCAAGGGTCGGACTTGGCTCTTTCCTCTTTGACGCCAGTGCCGCTGTTCCAAACCTTCTCCGTGGAAATGTCGGTATAGCCGGTGAACTTGCCCAAGGCCTCGATGACCGATGGATCGTTGAGGTCTTCATATCGGAAATGGAATTGCCGTGGCCTGAGCGTTTCATTGTCGATATGTTTGTAGCTGCGCAGATACTCCCGGGCAGTTTCGGCGGCGATTTCGGGCGTGAAGCTATCGCCGGACCGCTCAACGACTTCCTGGCGCGAGCGTACGACATCGTATGGGTTGCGCACAACGGTGACAAAAGCGGCCTGACCGTCCATCAACTCATTCACCCAGTGAAACGAGGGCGTGAGAAGAGGGTCCTTTACGCAGAGCGTTTCGGGATCCCTCAGGACCGTGTTCAGGTAGTTGAGGGACAAGTCGACGGTTTTGCGGATGTGGGCGCGAAAATGGGAACGCTCGCGAAAGAACGCATTGGTGTGGGCAGTCCAGCTCTGCACTCCCACGGCGTAGGAAGTGAACAGAGGCCGCATGAAGCTGATTTCCGGATGATAGCTATTGTTGTGCGCCGAGGTACACAGCAAGGCGTGGGTCACCGTCGTGCCGGAGCGCGGCGCCCCACCGACGAAGACGATCCGCTTGTCAAAATCATATTTCTTCATCGATACGCTACTTTCCTTTCCTGCCCACGGCTACCCAATGGGTGTCAGTATCCAATCTGACAATCTCTATATCCAACTCTTTGTCATCTATCATCTTGCCGCTTTTCACGAAGCGGTCGAGGACGATAAGTGAGGGCTCGCCCAGTATTTTGGCAACGACCTCGACCTCGGTCCAGATCCGAAGGGCTTCTCCGCAATCTTTGCCGCTGAGCCGCCGATGCAAAAACTCCGGCGCTGGATGGACGCGGTCCTCGACATCGAGCGCATATGCTTCCGAGTTAGTTCGCGCGGGCGGAATGAACACGTGGCGGCGCCCTGATGCGTCATAGGACGCCGGCCCGGGTCGTACGCTGCCAGACAGCACATACCCGCCAAAGGCCTTTGCCAGTTCGACTTCAAATGGTGATGCCGCCGTCAACGAACAGAACCTGTCCCTGAATATTGGTTTTGCGGCCCACCACGAGGTCCACGACATGCCATATGTTTTCGTCGCTGGAAAGTTTGCCGGACGGTGTGCGCCGCTGAATGGTCGCCATCTGTTCCGGAAGCAGCACCGAGGACATTTCCGATTCGAAGAAACCGGGCGCTACGCAATTGACCATTATGCCGGCCTCACCGACCTCGCGGGCCAGAGACCGCGTCATGGCATCGAGATAACCCTTGGAACCAGCATAGACCGACAGACCGGCATACCCGCGCGATCCGCAAATTGAGCTGATGCTGCAGATATTGCCATGCCCCTGCGGCAGCATCTTCTTGATTGCCGCGCGAGTCAGGATGGTGGGCCCAACGATATTGATGTCGACGATCTGGCGTATCGTATCCATGTTCGCATGGATTAGAAGTTGATCCTGCCCGATGGCGGCATTGTTGACAACACTGTCTATGCCACCGAAGCGCTTGTGCACGTCGTTGACGAAGGCGTTGACGGCATTCGCATCGACGGCGTCGACGGACTTGAAGTGATAAGCGTCCTTGTATGTCTCGGCAAGATGGTCGACGGCCGGAGTGTGCGACCTGGCGAAGGTTGCCACTCTGTTACCGTTCTCGAGGAAGCGCTCGATAAGGTACAATCCCAATCCCCGGGACCCGCCGCTGACGATGATGCTCTGGTTTCTCGTGTACACAGATGTTCCCTTCTCAACTCTTCAGACTGGACGACAACGGGATCCCCTCGAGAAATTGCCACAGGCGCGGAATCGCATAATCCGCCAGTTTGCCCGTGCAATGGGCCACAAGCATTTGTTCTGCCTGTTCCTGTTCCATTGGCGCTTTCAGCACCACGGCGGCAATCGGAAGATGACCGACCAGCGGTGCCTTGCGAGCGGTCACCTTGGTCCAAGCCACTGTTGGATGCGACATCAGGTGGGCCTCGACATCATGGGTAAAGGCTTTCTGGCCGCCAACATTAATCATGGTGGTGCCGGAGCGCCCGCAGAAATAAACTCTGTCATTGCGAATCTCGATCAGGTCGCCGGTATCGACCCAATCGCCGCCCGAAGTCCTCGTGCAGTACTTCGAGCGGATGAACAGGCGTCCATCCTCGACTTTCACGCCAATCTTGCGTTGCGGATCGTTCAGGACCCTGACGGGAAAGCCGGCAAGGCCGTCGCTAACAACAATGGCAGCGCCTGTTTCAGATGAGGCATAAATGTGGCGGATGATCGCCTTAGGATAGATATTGCGGAGTTGATCAAGGATCGCCTGGTCGACAACTTCGCCGCCGATGGAAATGCTGTTGATTGGTGAGACTTGCAGGACATCACGGTCGGTCGCGAGAAGGACGAAGCGCCAGAAAGTCGGCGTTGATGATATGGCCGTGATCTGGCCCGTCGCCAGCGCGCGCTCGAAACTCGCGGCGAGGTCACCCGTTTCGGCTGCATAGAGGTTCTGTCTCTCAACGAGAAGGCCCAGCATCACCATCTGGTACCAAGCATAGGAGCCAATCTGAAACGGCAGAAACCAGGTCTGCGTGTCTGCCTGCTTCATGCGGTCAAAGGTATTCAGGGTTTCGCGGTCGTGGGCAATCAGCTTCAGCAGGCCCGTTGATCCTGACGTCAAGACCGTGATGCGGCCGTGGACATGATCAACCGTAGCGGGGGCGGTTACCGTGGCCGACCCCGCAATCGGAACCGGCCAGACGCCATTTTCATAGCAGCGCACTTCGACCTCCGGCGTTAGACGGCTCCGTTCGATGACGCCCCAGTCGAGGCAGTTGGTCAGTCCGTAAATGACAGCTGCGAGGGCTTGACGATTGTCATCAACGACGAACAGCACGCGATGATCAGCAAAGCGCCCGGCATCGCCAAGGGCATTTTTCGCTATGTTGAGCAGTCCGCTCCAGTTTGTTTGCGCACCGCCCGTCCAGACGAGATTGTTGGTGAAGAGTTCACTCATGCGGCGCGGGAGGCTTCGGTAAAGAAGTCGACGACATCTTTAACAGTCACGATGCGGCGCATCTCAGCAGCATCGAACGACAATTCTCGTCCAATCTTGTCTTCAATGCGAAGCGCAACCTCGGAAAAATCCAGGCTGCGAAACTTCGCATCCCGCGTGCTGAGGGCCATGTCCGAAATCGCAGGCAGGCCTCGCTTGGTGACGACCAGATTCATAAGGTCAAGAATTTCGCCAGCATCCATTTCTTATTCTCCTAAGCCTTCGTCCGTGCCTGAAAGTGGGCAGCTTCCTCGTTGATCTCGGCAGCCAATGTTCGGATGCGCTCGTGCGTACGGTCCGGATAGGCATCAGTGAAATGCCTAGGCCAAGGGTGTTTGGTGCGGGTCGGCAGATGCAGCATCAACCTGACCGGGCCAGCAACTTCGCCTGCCGCTCCTGTTACGATGACCCCGGGGGGGATATCGCCTTGAGCGACGGCTCCCGAGGCGATCAGGGCGCCTCTCCCGATGATCGCGCCGGGCAGGCACTGGGCGTTGACGCAAATGATCGCCATGTCCCCCACTGTCACCGGCTCGAAAAGATGGGACGGGGGAAGCGGGTCGTTCATCAGCGTGGTCAGCGAGAAAATCCACACAAAATCGCCGACCACCGAGCCCTTGCCAATATGGGCATAGGCATGCATGCGGACAAAGTCGCCAATCTTGCAATTACCCTCAATATCCGACAAATTACCTATACGTAAGTTTTCACCGATGACTGTGCCTTCGCGGATGACTACGTGATGTCCTGCTTCCAGTTCCGGCCCGATGGTGGAGCCTTCATAGATGACGGCGTGGGACCTGATCGTCGCCCGGGGTCCAAGTTTGAGATATGGAAGGCCCTTCGCCATGGCGGGGCACCCGATCACTGAGAAATCCCCGATCTTACAGCCGTCTCCGATTTCGACATTGCCATATATGCGCACGGCATGGCCGATCGTTACATTTTGCCCAATGCACGCGGCTGGGTCGATGAGCGTTTCTCCAGTCATGATATCCAACTACTTCGTGCTAGCGTCGCGCATGATGTTGTCCACGACGCGCTGCATGTCTAGAGAAAATTCGCTGTTGTCAACGAATGGCGGATTATCGGCCGCTGAAAGAAGGGCGGCGGACAGAGTTTTACGCCGCTCCGGATTGTTGCCCAGATCGGCGGCCAAAGCCACATATGCTTCAGCATCATTCACAAGTAGCTCTTCGAAGCCATGTGATTCAATGAGGAATTGGTCGATCGACCGGGTGCTACGCCGCCGCATGGTGACCGGAGGCACGCCTTGGAGCAGGGCGAGATGAGTCATAGTCGCGCCGCCATGCGGGAATGGATTGAGGTAGATGTCGGAAATCATCAGGGCGCCTTCGGCTTCCTTAACACTGAGTTCGCCGAGAACGACGATCGATGTGAGCGGGAGCCCGACTTCGCTTGCCATTTCCTTGAGTTGCCGGTTGAACGCAAAGGCCTGCGACCGTGACACCCAGCCCGGATTGTAGGGCGCGAACATCAACTTCCCCATTGGAATTGCCTTGGCGACGCGCATCATCGTTTTAAGGCAATCATACCTGAGCTTCTGCATGGAACCACCATTCATTAGCACGACGTCATCTTCCGACAGGCCCAAGGCCTGGCGGGCCAATGGCCCATGTTCACGAATCTTGATGGCAGTCAGATAGTTGATTACGGGTCCTTTAACCCGGATCAACTTCTCCGTGTAGTTGGCCTGATCGACTTCGCAGGACAGGTCGTCACTCAGGCCGGTTACATAGGCATCGAACGAGGGGAAGCCTGTGGGCATCGGGACATGCGAATTGAGCACGATCTGCCTAGCCGCCACCCGATGGTACAAGGCGAGATCCAGTTTCTGAATACCATAAGTTGTGGCGTTGGCCAAGATGAAGAGATCGAGGTCGTCGTCGAGAAGTTTGGACCGCAACCTGACCTTATCATCCATGAGACTCACCTGACGATCGAAGACGTTCGCCATCAGCTTGCTGAATTCATCGTCGGCAACGACGACCCGGTCGCGAAAGCCAATGGAATAAGCAATGAGCTCATAGCGCGAGCGGTCAAAGTTCTTGAAGAAGGCGATGATCGCCTCGCTGTCGGGACCCTTGGCGAAGGTGCGGACCAGAACGCCCAAACGAATCCGGTCACGTCGAGGCCTGACCGACTCCGTCTCAGGCCTCTCCGGGGGCAGGGCATCACGGAGCGCCAGGATCTCGAGCAATCGGTTCCGGTGGGACCAGATGTCCTCCAAAGGTCCTTCGAGCAGAAATAATTGCCCAAGATCGAGTTGAGATGCCACCTGGGCCACGCGGTTGCGAATGCCTTCCGGCCTGTCGAGTGTCAAGTTATCATGCAGGAAGTCAAGTAGCTTTGGAACGAATCTCCGGTACGCGTCATCATCACCGGCCCGGAACGGGTAGGGCATAGCCACAAGCCAGTTTAAATAGCAGCCGAGTACATCGTCAGGCACGGTTTCGAGATCGACAAACAGCGGCAGCTTGAAAGCTTGCCGATAAAGCATGGCCAATCCCAGAAAGCGGCGGAACGCATCGTGATGAGGCTCGGTCCCCAGACCGAAGACATCCGGGATTGCTGCGACCGATACATAAGAGCCACCCTCCGTTGTTGCCTGCGCAGTTCGCAGGAATTGCTCGAGTAGGAAGAGTGTCTGCAGTTCATCGTCGTCATGATCGTCCAACGTGGCCAACCCCGAGCGCACGCTGAGGCCGATATTCTTGAAGAATTCTTGCCCAAACAGGCCTTGCAGAACATGGCTATTGGTCATCAGCAGGCCGTTTCTCGCAGCCCTACGTAATGCGACAAGGCGCTTGTCAAAGACCTCGGGGGTCAATTCGGCGGTTAATCCCCACGCACTGGTGATCACGTGCGCCTTGTCGTTGGCCGCATAAAGGTTCTCAAAGACACGGACCGGATCTGACGACATATCATCTATGTCTGCCGCAAAGCCGGTTTCCGAATGTTTGGTAAGTTCCAATTCCATGAACGGGCTGAGCAAGCGCAGGGGGATCGTGAAGTTATCCTGTACGGCGGGCCGCGCACCTCCGGCGGAGCCGAATGCGTGCCAACCCACAATGTTCGTTACGTTTAAACCTAGGATACTTCCCATTATACTCCAAGTATAGTAATTGGTGCCAGGTGCGTCCGAACAGAGCACGTAGACCTCAGTACCGGGACGGGCAAAAACGATGTTGGACAGATCGTTGCTATCTTGCCCGACAATGACGTCTGCGCTGGCCGCCAGACGCATTTGTTCGTAGAAACTCTGGTAGATGCAATCGACGATAGTGAATCCAAGCTTCTGTAGTTCGATCGCGATTTCAGGGCCGTTGAGCAGCTTACTGAATTGCCCAGTGTGGCGAAAGAAGACACGTTTCGGATTCTTTTCACTACGCGCGCTTGCTCCTAAATCATTGAGCCAGCGCAATGCCAGCGGATGATATCGCATCTGGTCGGACGATACAGGATCAAGCCTGTCACGAACCAGAGTCTGGCTGCTCCCAGCATAAAGATCACGGATGCTGTAACTAACGCTTCTCGACAAACGCAAGACTTGCCGCAAAGGGAACAGCAATCGCAGAGCCTGATAGAATTGTCCCGGCATGTCCGCATCGGTTAAGAGCGGGACTTCAGGCGGAGCCATCTCGTCCGCAAGCCGGATTCTCGTCGCAAGATCAAACAGGAAATGGAAATAATTCCTGCTATTCGCCCCTGTAGCAAGTATTCCCGATTCGAACGCTCCATGGCCGTTTTGCCGAAACAGCAAGACTTCCAATATGTTTAGGGCGATGACGGGGCCGTATTCTCGCGCACCGTCGTCAGGCGGCGCGCAACCGGTCAGCGTTGGGTCGAGCCAAACTCCATCACTGGTGATGAAACCATCGCTGCCACCAACTACGGTGACGTTGTGCCAACGTCTAGCAGCACCCTCTGGCGCCCAATAACTGCCAGATGGCGGTGCGATGTGATGCGTCGACACCACATTCGGGCGGTCCACACGCACTTCGACCCCCGAAAACACGAGGTGCACATCTTTGATAGCTTGATCGGCGAGACCAGTCTCTGTACCGAAGACCGGGCCTTCATAGGTCTCACTGGCGATGAGTTGGGCGCTGAATGGCCGATGTTCAACCACCAAGGTGGGGTGCGGTGGCGCATTGCTGGGATGGATGGATTCCTTGAACATGCTGACGGCGGAGTCGGCCGCGTCCGCACGCATGAACTCTTTAGCAGACTTTCGGTACAATCTGCCGAGATCATCCGACAGTGGGACAGTGGCTATTGCGCCGGCGGCACCCTGTTCCAGATAGTCCAGCAAGGGCGCTGCTTGGGCGCGCTCAGAAGGAACCCGCTTTGCATAGGTCGTGGGGTCGAAGAAGGGGTGCGGATGGTGCCCCCTGGCTTGTCCTTCGCGGAGGTAATAGACAAGCGGATTGGTGTGTCCGGAGATTTCGGTGTGATAGTGCCGCAGGTAGTACTGGAGCGAAAACCAGGGATGCGGATCAATATTGTGCACGATGCCCTGTGCCAGAAAATACAGCACAGGATGCGTGATGCTTCGCTCGAGCCAAGGCGCCTGCTGGCGCACGAAATTCGCATCCACTAGCGGGTGGGTGTCGCCCGCGTACCGGCCATCGACGATAAGCGACAGGACTGTTTCCGTGTCTACCAGCGTACCCGGCCGATAGCGTTCGACGCAATCGGCAGAGAGCAAGGGATGCGGCGAACGCTCAGCCGAATTGCCCTCGATCAAATAGGCCCAGAGAAGATTTGGCGCGACGCTGGTCCATGAATTCACGCTGTTCCCGCAGAAAAAAGATGGATTAAACAGAGGGTGCGGCTGCGGCTCGTTCGCCGATGGCGCCGGCCCCTGGACATAGCCAAGCAGCGCCTTTAATCTGCTAAGTCTGCCGGCGACAATGCGCGACATGTCGACCAGCGGATGCGGATTGTGACCCTCGTCGGCGCCGCGAAGAACAAAGTGAACAAGCAGAGCGTCCTCACCGGCACCAAGCGGCAAGGCGCTCCTGTAGTATGCGGGATCAAACAGCGTGTGTGGGGAGACCGTTTGCCCGTTTTGCAAATAAAGTTCAAGAACCGATGCTTGCTCCTCCTGGTCACTTTGGGAAACGATACCAATGGTCTTCAGTGATCTGCGGCAATATTCGGGATCAAACAATGGGTGTGGCGAGAAGCCAAGGACCTCGCCGCGACTGAGATAGTGAGTCAGTGACCGATGCTTGGCGAACCTCTTCTCCGGCTCGGGCAATTGGTTGAGGTAGTGAGTTGGATCGAACAGGGGATGCGGGCGTCGTCGCTCGGCTTCGCCATTCCTCAGGTAGTGGACAAAGGGATCGATTCCCGCTTCTGCCACGTCCGGATAGAGAGAAAGATAATAGGCCTTGTCAAAGATAGCCTTAATGGTCTCCGCCCGCCTCATGTCGAGCGGTTCTCGCCGCCGCCCTTCAGTCGCCATGACGATCGCATTGAAGCGCTTGGTAAATTTCTTCGGCGTGAAATGCGCCAGATACCACGCCCTAGAACTTCTTGACAGCTTGTGAAGAACTTCGTCGTCCAGTCCGCCTTTCAAGGTTCGAAACAGATCGATGGGTTCCGACCATGTTATGGCCTCAGGTGGCCTATGGGTCGTGCCCGCGATATAGCCTGCAAATCCGTGATCTGCCACCCGTTCTGCGGCGCTGGCCAGCGGGTTGCCAGGCGGCTGGTATACAGCGACAGGGAGACCGGCATAGGCCGCCTCAGACATGCTGAGACCGCCGCCGACAGGAAACGAGCTCACAAACAGGTCGGCTTTTACCTGCAGGAGGCAGGAGGCCACCGAAGCTACTTCTCCTACAAAGCGAATGCGGTCCCGTGGTATCCGCACCTTGTCCATTGCCTCATGGACAGCGGCGGTAAACATTTGTGAAACGTTGCCGATGTGAATGTGCCGTCCGCGGGTGTTCTGCAGCAGACCGGCGACGACATCAGGGAAGTTCACAGGGCCATCAACTGCAAACTTATGATCGCCACCGCATGTGGCCGTCAGGAATGAACCGGAGGAATAGAATTCACGGTTTCCGGACTTAATCCACTCCATGAGTTCAGAAAGCGTTTCGGACGGTGCGAGTTCCGGGTCGTAAACAAGAGGCAGGGTGAGCACCCTGCTGTCTGGCATGTTCGCGAGGATGCGGTCTCTCTGTTCGGGGCGGATCGCCAGATGGGTGATACCTTGCAGCCTGGTGCAGGTTGTAGCGACCGTATCCGCGTGGCGCACGAAATAGAACCGCCGCCCATAGACTGGCGCCGTGGCATATGCAGCGATTGCCGAGATCACATCGCCCGGATGATGCAACAAGATTACTCGCCGCGCCGCAAGAGCCGACAACTTGCCGTAAAGCCAGACCAACCGATCGAAGAGTGCAAGCCTGCGGTTCGGATAGAGGGCGGTGACGCCTATGTCAGTCAGGCGCTTCACACTGTAGTCACGGTTGGCCTCCTGCAAACCGGAAAAAAGAACGAGATGCCGCTCTGTAGGCCTGGACTTGATCATCATCTCCAGAAGACGCCGATGACCGCCGGACTGATAGATTTCGGTCACCACATAGACGTTCGCCGGCCTGTCGAATCCAATATTAGTGACGTTCGTCGGCGCATGTTTCCTGGAAAGGTGGTCGGCGAAATATTGGCAGGACTGCTCCAGTTCAGACATGCCACCGTCACTGGTCCGGTTTGTCTTCGCGACCTGATCGCGCGCCCAGGTCGCCAGCGTTTCAATGGCAAGAACCGGGTTTCCCGATTCGAGCTGGTGTTTCACCGTGTGTTCGTGAGAACTCCAGTCAACAAGCGAAATGGCATCCATTCGTGCGGTTTCCGAAACCTAAATCGACCACACAACGCGGCGTAGGATCGCGGCAATCTCGCGTGCCTCGTGGGCGGCGAGATGTGGACCGATCGGCAAACTCAGGCACGTCCTGCAGATTTCCTCGGTCACTGGAAAGGACAGATGCCCATACTGATCGCGATAGGCTCCGCTGAGGTGGTTGGCGATCGGGTAGTGCATGGCAACGCCGACCCCTTCGGCCACTAGTGCATCCCGCAGCGCATCGCGTCGATCGTGCCTAACGACGAACAGATGCCACACTGGATCGGTTCCGGGTGCAACTTTCGGAAGTCGGAGGGCCGACACATCGGCCAATTGACTGAAATAAATCTGGGCAATCTCCTTCCGCTGGGCGTTCCACGCGTCAATGCGCGCGAGTTTCACCTTGAGAAATGCTGCCTGAAGCGGGTCGAGCCTTGAGTTTCCCCCCTGGGTATCGTGTTGATACTTGATTTCGGACCCGTAGTTGGCGATCTTTCTAACGGCCTTTGCCATATCGTCATCGTTGGTGACCACGGCGCCACCATCACCAAAGGCGCCGAGGTTCTTGCCAGGATAAAAGCTGAAGCCCGCGACTTCGCCAAGCATGCCAGTGCGAATGTTCTGGTCCCTGGCACCGTGAGCCTGAGCCGCATCCTCGATCAGCAACAGGCCATGGGCCGCCGCCAGCGACCGCAGGCTAGCCATATGCACCGGCGCGCCATATAGATGCACCGGCATGATAGCCTTGGTACGGGGTGAGATCGCGGCCTCGACCTTTGAAAGATCTATGTTCATCGTATCGGGATCGGCATCGATGGGGACAATGTCGGCTCCGACCTGCGATACGGCAAGCCAAGTGGCAATGAAGGTGTTGGCGGGTACGATGACCTCGTCGCCCGGACCAATCCCACAAGCACGCAGCGGCATCACAAGAGCCTCCAACCCGTTGCCAACGCCGATGCAGTGCTTCGCACCGCAGTAACTGGCAAAGGCGGCTTCGAAGTCCGACATAGCCGAACCTCCGATATAGATGCCAGAGTCCATCACTTGGTGATAGGCTGCATCAATTTGCTCTTTCAGCTCGGAGTAGGTGAATCGCACATCGAGAAATGGGTATTTAATACTTTTCACGGGTGGCTCCGATCAGGACTTCTCTGCGACGACCAAGCAAGAAAATCTTCGAAATCATAGATATAGTCTTCCTTTTCATAGGGTTTCGACGCCAGCACGCAGCAAACGGTGTCAGGCTCGACAAATCGAAGACTCCGCCACATGCCGGGCGGCACATAGAGTGCGACGGACGGAAGAGAAAGTTTGAAGGGCTCTTGGGTCTGGCCATCGTTGAGGGTCACCTCGCAGGAGCCATGCATGCAGATCATGAGCTGCTCGAGGAGCTTGTGTCCATGTTCGCCGCGGGTTGCACCCAGGGGCACGCCATGGAGATAATAGATTCTGCGGACGGTGAACGGCAAATCTCCGACTTCAATGACGCTGAGATTACCGCGCGCATCGACATAGGAGCTGATATTCATGAGAGTGGGCTTAGGGGGCGGCATCAATCATTCTCCGGCGAGGGTCGGACGCTTTTCAATACGTTGAACCGAAGATGGGCAGACGCTCTGAAAGCGGCGACCGCGAAAAACCGCCAGCCCTTACCTGCCGCACACACATACTCATGCGCATGTTATGTGACTTCGTATCTATGTCTTGACCCAAAATTGAAATTTCCCCCGCTACCAATTACTCATCACCCTGGGCACGTTTATGCCAACACCCGGCGATTAGTTCAATACCAATTCCCATTGATCAGAACCGATGGGCCCAATCACGCAGTCCGATGGACATAATGCGCCATGGCTGATTGACGAGGGTGTTCCAGGCAAAGCAGCAGTGGTCCAACAGGTTGTCGTAGGATGTGATCACACGGTTGGAGAGCCAGTTATCACGCATGAACTGCCAAGGGTTCTCGACCGGGTTCAACTCGGGACGCTTGGGCGGCAATGGCAAGAGGGTGATGCTGGCTTGCACGATGAGGCGATCCGATAGGTGCCATCCGGCCTGGTCGAGGATCAGAACGGCATGGCGGCCCGGCCCGACCTCAGTTGCAACCTCGGCGAGGTGCAGGTTCATCGCTTCGGTGTTGCAGGCGGGAAGGACGAGCGCCGCGCCCTTTCCTTCTTTCGGGCAGATGGCGCCGAAGATGTAGGTTGAGGCGGTGCGCTGGTCGCGCGGTGCCGAGGGCCTCGTGCCACGCCTGGCCCAGCTTCTGGTGATCTTGTTCTTCTGGCCGATGCGGGCCTCGTCGATGAACCAGATTTCTATCCTGTCGGGGCCAAGGCCCTGTTCGCAGGCAATCTCTTTCAGACGCGTGGGGAATGTCTTTTACATGTAGAATCCGCAATGGCACCTTCGGTCTGAGCATGATGCCGCGGCCTTGCCGATAGCTTGCGGTAGCCCATGGTACGGAGTTCCCGGCTCAGGGTCTGCTTGGCAATGACGATCATGAACTCCTCCCATATCCACTGGCAAAGATCCACCAGACGCCAGCGCTCGACACCATGGGCGGCGGGGATCGGGCTGCTCTCGATCATCTTCGCAATCACTGCCCGCTGTTCAGCATTGAGCCTCGAAGGTTGCCCGGGAGCCTTGCGGTTGACCAGACCACCCGGCCCATCGGCGTTGAACTTCACTACCCAGTCGCGGATGATCTGCAGCGTCACGTTGCCGATCTGTGCTGCCTCCGTGCGTGTCGCACCGTCAAAGATCGCTGCCAGGCACAAAGGCCGCCGTGCCTGTGGTGCATCCTTCGTCTTCCGCGCTAACGACCTCAATCAGACGGCGTCATAATCCCCGCGCAACGCGATTGGCATGGCGAACACCCTCCGTTCGCTACGGTGAATCAAGCAACAACTGATTTGTGAAGCCCCTAGTGAGTCACATTCTCAGAGATTCGGTATAATGCCCGTACTGGCTCGGTGGCACGCGAACAGAGGCAGCATCTGACGAAAATTTCCGTGGAACTATTTTGACCTGAAAGAGATTTCGAAGTGTATCCTGGACACGGATTGTCGGGCTTCGGCGTCAGACACGTATGGTGTATAGGCGGAATCGGGAACGCATGACAGAAGAGATCAGGTCGATGGAGAGCAGGATGCGGTTGATCGTGATGCTGGTCTGTGCGCTAAGCGTTTTCGGCACAGGAGGAGCGCTGGCAAACGGACCGCTCGTTAAGCTGGTGGACGGGTCATCTGTGGAGGGAGTGTCCGTTTCCATCAATGGGGTGAAGGTTTCGTCGTTTCTTGGCCTCCGCTATGCTGCTGCGCCGGTGGGCGATCTCAGGTGGCAGCCCCCGGTTTCCTTCACAGCTTCATCAGACAAACTTGACGCCAAGAGTTTTGGCCCGCCGTGTCCGCAGCAGGTGCGAACACAACGCAAGGGCTCCGATCCGTCGAGTGACCTGTCGGGAGACGAGGACTGCTTGTTTCTCAATGTGTGGACCCCTGCGGGGGGAGTTGCCGATGAGCTCCCAGTTCTGGTGTGGATTCACGGTGGCGGATTTGTACGCGGGGCAACGTCTGATCCTCGGTTCAACGGTGCTTGGCTGGCAAGCCAAGGGATCGTTGTCGTCACCATCAGCTACCGGCTCGGAGTCATGAGCACCCCGCCCCCCTTGTGGGCTTTTCTCGATGGTGACAACCAAGTCGAATCAGTTAATTTCGGACTCTTGGATCAAACGCTTGCCTTGGTTTGGGTTAAGGCAAATATCGCTGCTTTCGGCGGTGACCCGGCGCAGGTGACGGTGGCTGGTAGTTCGGCAGGCGGTGCCAGTGTTGGATATCTCGCCAGCAACCCCGCCGTTATGCACTCGAAGCTGTTTTCCAAAGCTATCATGATGTCATCGGGGGGGGGCGATCGGAAGTCGGCCTACAAAATCGCGGAGAATATGCTCCCACTGAATTTCCAGAAACTATGGGAATTGGTGATTGACCGGCTGGATGACAAGACATTTTGCAGTGCCTCCAGTGTTCCTGAAATCAAGGCGGACATGACCTTGAAAGTGGCAATGGCGAGCCAGGCAGTGGCCAAGGCGCTGCGTCACTGTATACCAGCCAGTGATCTCGTGGCCGCGTTCGGCAACACTTGGAGCAAAGCCGGAAAATTGGTGACGCAGGAATATCGAGCCTATCCGTTTCATGATGGAAAGACGGTTGTTACCGCTTCACAGGTTGACGGGTTTAAGCTGGGTGCGGCGCCCGGACTGCCTGTGATGATCGGTTTCGCGCGGGACGAGGCTACGGAGGTTGACAACCGTGGGCTCGCGTTGCGGGAAAAGGCGTTGGTCATGCGCCTGAAACGAGTAGGAATTGGTTCTGTCAGGAACTGGAATGATGTCGTTCGGCTCTACCCGGATGCGGATGGTAGCGTCGCGCTACCCCGAAGAACCTATGCCGATGTCACCTACCATTGGCCGGCCCAGATCATAGCCTGCCTGCAGGCAAGGACGGAAAGGAACGTCTTTGTCTACGAGTTCAACTATACATCGCCGCAGCGCAAACGCGATCCTGATGCAGGCGCTGGACATTCCGAGGATGCCGTCTGGCTGTTTGGCGGGCCTGTCCTAGCCTCGGGTCTAGGGAGTCGTGAGGGCCGGGTGGATGAGCGCGACGGGGCGTTTGTTTCAGGCTTCACAGGCGCAATTTTGAATTTTGTGAAATTTGCCGATCCGATGCGAGCTGACTTGAAATGGGCACCGTATATGCCGGGCATGAACGTGATGAAAATCGGCAACCCCGCTTTCGAGATGCGATCCGGCTATGATGCGCCGCGGCTGAAAGCTATTCAGGCGATGTCGAGCAACTACGGTATCGATTTCAGCCAAGATGGTTGCAAACCCTGAGGTCACGGAATGTGCGTGAACAGCCCGGCTTCACTCAATTTTCAGGGTCGTGACGAGGCTCATCCGTCCGCCGACCGTTAATTGCTGTCAAATTGTCAAATCTATTATGCCTCTTTTGAGATATGAGTGGTTTACCCAAGGTAATCTTAGACCCCATCCCTCTGTTCGACCGTGCAGACCATCCCTCCGTCCCGACCTTGCTTCCTGAATGGAAAGGCGACGTCCGGCGGTCAAGGATGGCCGCAGGCCACCGCGCCGCGGCGCGTAGCGTCCTTGAGGGCCGGACGTCGCCTTGCCATGCTGGGGGAGAAGCAGGAGACCGCAGGGAGATGTCATGAGTGTTCCGAACCAGCTCTTTGAAGCCGCCCTCGGCAGCGGCTCGCCCTGGTACGTCAAGGGTGTGGAGTTCGATGCGGAGAAGAGGACGTTGACAATCGGCATCGACTTCTCTGCGGGGGCGCGCTTCCCTGTTGCGGGCGCGGGCACCGCCCTGCCGGTTCAAGATACGGTCATCAAGCGGCGGCGGCATCTCAACTTCTTCCAGCATGAGTGTTTCCTGGAGGTCAGGACGCCACGGGTGAAGCTGCCCGATGGTGGTGTCGTCCAGGTGGAGCCGGACTGGTTCGGCAAGCTCGCTGGCTTCACCCTTCACCGGGGAAGACTATCGCAAGGTCTGTGCCCGGCTGCGGATACAAGGCGTGCGGACGGCAGCGCGCAGGGTGCGGCGGATCATGAAGGAAAATGGCCTGCTTGCGCCGCAGCGGCCGGCAGACAGGGCGGAACATCCCCATGACGGGACCATCACGACCGACAGGGTGGATCAGGTCTGGGGCTCCGCCATGACCCAGACGGTCACCATCGCCGAGGGACGTGCCTACGTCTTCGTCGCAGTCGACCATTGTTCGGGTGAGTTCGTCGGGACCCATGCCTCTTCCAGGGCCAATCGCTGGGAGGCCCTCGAGCCGATCCGGCAAGGAGTGGCAGAGCACTTCGACGCGGTGGAAGAGAACGCTGCGGCCGGTCTTGTCCTTCGCCATGATCACGGCTCGAACTACATGTCCGAGGACTTCCAGGACGAGATCGAGTTCCTCGGCATCCAAAGCTCGCCTGCCTTCGTGCGCCAGCCGGAAGGCAACGGCGTGGCGGAGCGGGCCATCAGGACGCTGAAGGAGCAGCTGTTCTGGGTCCGGCACTTCGCCACGGTCGAGGACCTGCGTCAGGCCCTGGCTGAGTTCGCCACGCTCTACAACACCTCTTAGCTGAGAGAGCGTCATGGGCACAAGACCCCCAACCAAATCAGGGCCGAACAGAAGGCCCTTGCATCCGAAGCCGCCACGGAGTTCAAATTGGCGGCATAATCGGCGCAGCCACATGTCTCATAACCGTGCCCCGGTACAGGACGAATCACGCTTCGCCAGCGTTAGAGCATCGGGCGGTCAGATTGAACCCGCATTCGCCAGATGACGCACTGATTTCTGGCTGGGTTCTCACGATTCAGGTATAAATATCAGGAGTTTAACCTGACCTGTATGAGGCTATCATGGAGAACCCGGCGGGTGAATCGAATGATGGCGCTCTCAGGCTCGAATTCGACCGCCGCCTGAAGCTTGAGTTCCATGGTTCGCGGATCACCTCCGATGCCGGGCTGCTGGCCTATCGCGAGCTCGACGAAACCCTCGGTCTCAGCGCCATGGCTGGTGACGTATTGGCCGACGCACGAACAGGGAAGAACGGCCGCCATGCTCTGGTGGGCCTGCTTCGGCAGTCGGTGTTCGGACGGCTTGCCGGATACGAAGACGTCAACGACGCCGAGCGCCTGCGCCATGATCCGGCGATGCGCTGGATTGTCGGTGGCAAGGCTGCCTCAGGCCGTGCGGCCTCAGCCAGCCAGATGGGCCGCTTCGAGACAAGATGGCTGACGGTGGAGAAGAATCTTTCCGCGCTCTGCGATCTGTCGGGCCAGTGGATCGACCGGGTGCATGCTCGTCGTTCGACACGCGTCATCGTGCTGGATATGGATTCCAGCGTCAGCCCGACCCATGGCGAGCAGGAGATGAGCGTCTGGAACGGTCACTTCGAATGCACCTGCTACCATCCGCTGTTCGTGTTCAACCAGTTCGGCGATCTGGAACGCTGTGCGCTTCGTCCCGGCAACGTCCACAGCGCCGACGGCTGGCGTGATGTGCTGGAGCCTGTCGTTGAGCGGTACCGGGAACGGGACCTGCGCCGCTATTTCCGGGGCGATGCCGCCTTCGCCTCACCCGACATCTATGAGTTTCTGGAGGCAGAGGGCTACAAGTACACGATCCGCCTCAAGGCCAATGCCATCCTTCAGGACCGTATCGGCTACCTGCTGACCCGTCCTGTCGGGCGGCCTCCCCACGAAGTCCGACGCCATTACGCCAACTTCCGCTACCAGGCAGCAAGCTGGACGACATCGCGTCGTGTGGTTGCCAAGGTGGAATGGCACCCCGGAGAACTTTATCCCCGCGTCGGCTTCATCGTCACCAACCTGACCTTACCGGCGAAGCGCGTGGTCGCCTTTTACAACATGCGCGGCACGGCTGAGCAATACATCAAGGAAGGCAAGGGGGCGATCAAGTGGACCCGCCTGTCATGCCGCAGGTTTGCCGCCAACGCAGTTCGCCTTCAGCTTCACGCTCTCGCCTACAATCTCGGCAACTTCCTGCGCACCCTGGCCACACCCGAGCCGATCCGGGACTGGTCGCTGACCTCTCTGAGAGAAAAGCTGATCAAGATCGGTGCCAAGATCATCAGCCACGGGCGTTATGTCGCCTTCCAGATGGCCGAAGTTGCTATCCCAAGACACCTCTTCGCCGACATTCTGCGGCTCATTGCAGAGTTGCGGCCACCGCCTGATCCATCACCGGCATGAACGGCCCGGTTGTCATGCGTTCCTGAGAAAACCAAGGGAGGACTACGCCCTGATGAAAGCGAAATTGACCTTCCCGGTGAGCAAAGCGCAGACATTACGGTTTTGGCGGACCGGTGATGCCATTTGCCCGGGTCTCTTGCCTCAGACGCAGAACTCTGTAAGCATCAATCTTTGAGTGCCGGTCGTCTGGTGGATGTCGGTTTCAAGACAACAGGCAGGCGGCAAGGCGACAGCTGGCGATTTTCAACCGCCCAAAGGGGGACATCATGGCCAATCTCGACATTCTCGGCGTGGACGAACTTACGGGCTTCGATCTGGCGCTGCTGGCCGGAATATCCGGCGCATCTTCGAATTTAACCGATGCGGACACCTCTCTGGAGCCGAGCCGGCTCGGGCAGCCTGATTGGCGCAGTCTTGGAAGCTGGGACTTTTCGGTACGGCTGACGGGCGAGTATTTGGGCTTCACAGCGACCGGAGGAGTCAAGGCCGATAGCGTCGGCTATGAAACGGAATTCGTAGGGCAACTTCTGAGTTGCGGCTG
>NZ_JBGSOZ010000018.1:0-12891 GCF_041738905.1 Aestuariivirga sp. | reverse complement strand
GAACGCGGTGGAGGGGTTCTTCGCGAAACTGACGCGGCGCAGGCTCAAACACGGCGTGTTCCACTCGGTCGTCGACCTGCAGGCCGCGATCAATCGCTTCATCGCCGAACACAACATCACCGAAGCCAAGCCGTTTATCTGGCGCACCGACCCCGACGACATCATCGCCGCCAGAAACCGTGGGTTCCAAGCGTTGTCTTCACCCCGCTAAGCCCCGGCCAAATCCGACAGAGACTATCAGATGGCGGCAACGAGCCCGAAGCGGACTTGACTGCCTCTCACGCGCTTCAGAACGTCGACGTCCGTTTCCACTTCAGTACACCACGTCCTTTCTGACCGGGAAACATCGGGTGCAGGGTCTCTGCTGTGATAATCGAAAGGATATCGCCGTCTATCGAAAATGTCCGCGCTTGCTGGGATCCCACCCATCCGGGATGCCACGAAACCTCGACATCGGTTATGAACTGATCTTCGCCTTCAACACGGAATGGACCTGAATAAGCCATCATGCTTTTGAAAAGATCTGCGTCTCCGGAATCGTTGCTTGATGGTTTTCGATCTCTTGAAGTTATGACTGTGATCATCCGTTTGTCCGGAGTTATGAAGATATAGCCAAGTGGCTCGGCTCCATACATATCCTTGGACTCTCCGCCTTCGGACATGACGAATTGGAGTGATATCAGCGCCCAGACGCCGAACAATTCTTCTTGGCCCATATTACTGTCCCCCTCATTTGTAGATTTTCGCAGTCGCCTTGAAAGTCAAAGTGGGCCGGGCTGCGCTGATAGCTTCACACAGATCGCAGCGTGATCAGTAGCCGGATACTTGCGCAAAGATACTCAATTCTCTGGCAGGTTGTCCGCATAGCAGCCCTACGCAAACAGTTCACATGAGCTGCGAACGACGGTTCGAATTGTCTGATTCAATCCACTAGCAGTTATTGCCGGGCTTCAAAGGGGCATGAGAAGTCGGTTTAGCAACTCTCTGGTACCACTGTGGTACCATGCATAGAGACAAGATAGTGTCTCTGCCGCCCGGTAGGCGAAATGCATTTGAAATCATAGGATAAAAGTGGTGCCCGGGACCGGAATCGAACCAGTGACACGCGGATTTTCAATCCGCTGCTCTACCAACTGAGCTACCCGGGCACAATTGTCTGGCGCGCTGTATAGGGGAGGCACAGCAGCTTGTCCAGCCTCAAGAGGCGAGGCTTTCAGCGAGCGCTGCCGCCTCAACTCTCTCATCGAATTCACTTGTGATTTCCGTGAGATGAAAGCGGATCGTGTTCTGGAACATGGCGAAATCATGCTTCCGGATCTGCTCTGCCACGGGCAGCGCCTCGAAGATCTCGCGGGCCCTGCTATAGGGTATGGCATGCACCTGTTTCGGCGCGGCGAGCGCTGCCTGCGCCAGATCGCGGGCGACGCGTTCGGCGGCGTCCTGCCAGAATTTCTCGCCCTGGCCCGAGGGCCCTGCATACTGGCCGAGAATGGCCTCGACGATACGGCACAGCGCGGCATCGAGCTGGCCCGGTGCGGTGCCGGCCTGCTCACGGAGCGTCCCTTCCACCATTTCTGCCACCATCGAGATCGCCGCCGGATAGGACAGCCAGCGCGCCCGCTCATATCCCTCGATGAACAGCTTCTCGCGCATCAGGGTGGAGAACAATACGTTGGCGCGCGCCTGAATGTATTCGGTGATGGACTTCTGGACGAGATAGGCCGAGCGGCTTTCCATGAACTGGCGCAAGCCTGCGGCATCACGAATATGCTGCGCTGCGAAAAAACCCTTCACGGCCGAGAGTATGCTCATGGCCCTTTCCTCGCATCCAATCGCTGGCACCGCAAGCGCAACATCGCCGGTGCGGGCTTGTGCTCCGAAAGTAGAATTAGTCGCGGGGCCCATCAATGTTACTAGTGAGTTAATGTCCTAGCCTCGTCTTGAAGGACGGCGCCGGGCGTTACGGACAGGCCCCGCAAGGGTCTTGCAACTCAGATGGGAGGAAACCGACCGATGGCAAATACCAATGCCGAGGGTCACTGGGGAGCAACGTCGAAACTGATGTGGACAGCATTGGTCATCTGGGCGTTCTTCTCCTTCGTGATCCACTTCTTCGTAAACTCGCTCAATACAATCGTAATCCTGGGTTTCCCGCTTGGCTTCTGGTTTGCCGCGCAAGGGTCGCTCATCGTGTTCGTCGTGCTGCTGTTCTGGTTCGCCCGCAAGCAGGACTCGATCGACCGCGAATTCGGCTTCGCCGAGGAGGACTGACCCATGGCCAACGCTTCAGGCGAAACCGGCTTTCTTGCCAATCTCGGCAAGGTCTATGCCATCTATACCGGCGGCTTCCTTGCCTTCGTGATCCTCATCGCCATTCTCGAACAGCTTGGGGTGCCCAACCGGGTCCTCGGCTACATGTTCGTGGGCTTCACCATCCTCATCTATGCGATGATCGGCATCCTGTCGCGCACCGCGCAGGTTTCCGAGTATTACGTCGCCGGCCGCAAGGTTCCGGCCATCTACAACGGCATGGCGACGGGCGCCGACTGGATGTCGGGTGCGTCTTTCGTCGGCATGGCCGGCACGCTCTTTGCGCTCGGCTACGACGGCCTTGCCTTCGTGCTCGGCTGGACCGGCGGCTACGTGCTGGTGTCGGTGCTGCTGGCGCCTTATCTGCGCAAGTTCGGTGCCTATACGGTGCCTGATTTCCTCGGCGCACGTTATGGCGGCAACATCGCCCGCTTCCTCGGCGTGCTCGTGCTGCTGGCCTGCTCCTTCACCTATGTGGTGGCGCAGATCTACGCGACCGGCATCATCGCCTCGCGCTTCCTTGGCATGTCCTTCGAAGTGGCGGTCTATGCGGGCCTCCTCGGCATTCTGGTCTGTTCCATGCTCGGCGGCATGCGCGCCGTCACCTGGTCGCAGGTTGCCCAGTACATCGTGCTGATCGTGGCCTATCTGACACCGGTCGTCATCCTGTCCACGCAGAAGTACGGCATTCCGGTGCCGCAGCTGATGTATGGCCAGGCATTGCAGGACATCACGGCCCGTGAGGGTCAGATGATTGCCGATGGCCTCGCAAAGCTGACCGCGGATGGCGGCACATTGAAGCCGCATATCCAGGCCTTCCTGACCTATGACAGGCTCAACTACTTCGCGCTGATCTTCTGTCTCATGGTCGGCACGGCATCGCTCCCGCACATCCTGATGCGCTACTTCACGACCCCTTCGGTGCGTGATGCGCGGAAGTCCGTGGCCTGGTCGCTGTTCTTCATCTTCCTGCTCTACTTCACGGCGCCCTCATACGCCGCGTTTGCAAAGCTCGAAGTCTATACCAACGTGATCGGCCAGAGCCTCGATGCGCTGCCCCGCTGGATCAGCACCTACTCGTCGCTGGGACTGGTGGATATCTATGGCGTGTCGCTCACCAAGCTTGCCGCCGGACTTGGTGCGGTGAAAGATGCACTTGCCGCCGGTGCAACCGATGCGGCCGGTGTGGCCGTGGCGCTCTCGGGCGCTGGAAAGACGGCAGCCCTCGCCGGTTGGTCGGCCCTGTCGGGTCCGGTCCAGGGTGTGGTGTTCGAGGCCTTCCAGGCCAACAATGCCGCAACCGCCGCTGACTTGTTCAAGCCCGCCATTGCCGCCGCCGCACAGGCTGCCGGCAACACCACGGGCCTGCTCGGTCATGCGGGTCTCGCCATCAACAACGACGTGATCGTGCTTTCCACTCCGGAAATCGCGGGCATGCCTTATGTGATCGCCGGCCTTGTCGCCGCCGGTGGCCTCGCCGCAGCACTTTCGACTGCGGACGGCCTCCTGCTCGCCATCGCCAACGCGCTCTCCCACGACATCTACTACAAGATGATCGACACCCAGGCGCCGACGTCCCGCCGCCTGGTCGTGTCGCGCATCCTGCTGGTGGTCGTGGCCATCCTGGCCGCCTATGTGGCCTCGACGAAGCCTGCCGACATCCTGGCCATGGTTGCATGGGCCTTCTCCATCGCCGCAGCGGGCCTGTTCCCGGCTCTCGTGCTCGGCGTGTGGTGGAAGCGCGCCAACAAGACGGGCGCCATCGTCGGCATCATCGCGGGCTTCGGCATCTGCCTCTACTATCTCGTCGGCACCCGCTACTACGCGGTGAGCTTCTACGAGATGTGGGGCGGGCTGTCGGGCGCCAGCGATGCGGCCGTGACCAAGTACGCTGAACTGAAAGCGGCCTGGGAAGGTGCGGCTCCGGAAGCCAAGGCAGCTGCCTGGAAGGCGTTCGATGCCCATGCCCAGAAGGTCGCCAACTGGTTTGGCGTGGCCAACATCTCGTCCGCCCTGTTCGGCATCCCGGCTGGTGTCATCGGCATCGTGGTGGGCAGCCTGTTGACGGCTGCACCGTCCCGCGCGATGCAGGATTTCATCGACGAAATCCGCCGTCCGAAGGGCAAGGAACTGATGGAAGGCGGAAACCTGGTCAACGAAGTCCACTGACATCGCAAACGACCGAAACGGGGCCCCTTGGGGCCCCGTTTTGTTTTTGGCGCATCCTCAGCTAGTGTGAAACCATGAATCCGCTTTTCCAGTACTGGTATTTTCACCTGCCCAACTTCGTGCTGGCCGCGATCATGTATTCGCTGATCGGCCGCCTGATACTCTCACTTTTCGTGCCGCCGGACTGGAAGAATTATATCTGGCGTGCCTTCGTCGCGATCACCGATCCCGCCGTCAGGTTCACGCGGCTGGTCACGCCGCAGGCTCTGCCCGGAATCGTGGTAATGGTCTTCGCCATATTGTGGGTCATGCTGCTGCGCATTGCACTGTTCGCGGCGCTCGGCAGTCTCGGCCTCCTGCCCACCGTCAGCGCGTGATCCCATGACCCAGAACCATATTGTCATTATCGTCGGCCTCGCCATCCTGAACGGCATCTTCTCGCCCGCGCTCATCATCGTCTTCGCACTCCAGGGCATCTGGTACCCGATGCTGCTGCCGCCCATGCTGCCGCTGGTCTTCGCGCTGTCTTCGCTCATCCTGTCGACGCTCACACTGATGATCGGCGGCGTTCCGGCCGCTCTCTACGAGCGTCTCGCGGGTGGCGGGCAATCGACCTTTGCCTCCGGCCTGGTCTGGCTTGGCGGCGTGCTGCTTCTCACGCTTCCGGCCATACCCAACATGCTGAAGGCACTGGGGCTCGGAAGCTGAATTCACCGCGATGTGACCGGCTTCGCGCCTCGAAGGCGGGACCTTGATCAGGCCGGGCTTGCAAGCTGCCGGCCTGCAGCGTTAGCTTTCATGCCATGGAAGCCATCGAGCGTGTCGCCCATGTCTCTGTCGGCCGGGCTTGCGCGTTCTGCGGGCTGGCGATCATCTGCTGCATGGTGGGTTTCAGCTACCAACCGCATCTCTCGGCCCGCGTCGGCGGCATGTTCGCCTTCGTCGTCACGCTGTCGCTCATCTACAAGGCGTTGAAGGCGCCGCGCCAGCCCTACAAGTCGACCGAAACCTGGCTCATGCTGGAAGACGATGAGAAACCGCCGGCGGCTGTTGCGCAGGCGGTGATCGGGGGTGTGTTGCGCGGGGTGTTCCTGCAATATGCCCGCTACAGTGCCGGCGCCACCGTTGTGCTCATGGCGGCCGCCGTGGTGCTTACCGCCCTCCCGGGCTGATTCAGGTCAATTCCTGAGCACTGCCAACATGACATGATGCACTATACACCGGCAAAAGGGGGGAAACGCCAACCGTGCTAAAGGCCAAGCGTGTTTCGATAGCGTCATGCCCGTTACGGTCGCTCACCGCGGCGGTGATGGATACGGAAACCACATCGCTCGACGTGAAGAAGGGCCGCATCGTCGAAATCGGCGTGGCGCCGATGATCGATGGCATCATGGACCGCGAAGGCGCCTTCAGCACCTATGTCGATCCGGGCGAGAACATACCGGAGGAATCGCGGGCCATTCATGGCATCACCAACGAGATGGTGGCGGGTGCCCCCGGCTTCGAGGAGGCCTACAAATCCTATCTCGGATTTGCAGGGGATCATCTCATCCTGGGCTATTCGCTGGGCTTCGATCTTGCGGTCCTGAAGCACGAGCATGAACGGGCGGGGTTGCCGTGGAAGATCCCGCGCTCGCTCGATGTGCGCGACCTGATCCGCATCCTCAATCCGCCGCTGCCGGATTTCTCGCTCGACAAGGTTGCCGCCTGGCTTGGTGTCGCCGTCAAGGACCGACACAGGGCCGTGGGCGACGCTATCGTTACGGGTGAAGTGTTTCTGGCGCTTCTGCCACGGCTGCGCGACAAGAACATCCGCACGCTGGCCGAAGCCGAGGACGCCTGCCGCAAGCGCCGTGCCGCGACCGATGATGCGCCCGGCGGCTGGGAGGAGGTGGTCTCGGCCCGTCCTGCCACCAGTGCACTGGCACGGGTCGACAGCTATCCCTACCGGCATCGGGTTCGGGAAGTGATGGCCTCGCCGCCCCTCACCATCGAAGGCACCCGCACCTTGCACGAGGCCTTGGATATCATTGTGGCCAGGCGGATCAGTTCGCTGTTCGTGCTGCCCGCGCGGCCTGATGCGCCGCATGGCATCATCACCGAGCGAGACATTGTCCGCGCCATTGCCGCAGACCCGGTCCATGCCCTCGCACAGACAGCACAGTCGCTGGCGACCTTTCCTCTGGCAGCCGTCTCGGCGGATGACTTTCTCTATTCCGCCTTCGGCCGCATGCGGCGCAAGCGCTACCGGCATCTGGGCGTCGTCGATGCGGCCGGCACACTGGTTGGCGCACTCACCCAGCGCGATCTCCTGCGCCAGCGTGCAGATGACGCCATAGCCCTGACTGACGCCATGGACGAGGCGGCGGGCGTCAACGAGCTGGCCGTGGTGTGGCGGAAACTCGCGGAAGCCGCCCGCGCACTGGTGTCCGAGGATGTCGATCCGCGCGACATTGCCGCCATCATCTCGGGCGAGGTTTGCAGCCTCACGGCGCGGGCTGCCGAACTTGCTGAAAAAGAGGTGGCCGCAAGCCGGCCCAAGGATCTGTCCTATGCCGTCATGGTTCTTGGCTCTGCGGGGCGGGGCGAGAGCCTGCTTGCGATGGATCAGGACAACGCCGTCATATACGAATGCGCGGATGCTGGCGCGGCCGATGCCTGGCTGAAGGCCGTCGCCACCCGCATGAATGCCATATTGGACGAGGTGGGCGTACCCTTCTGCAAGGGTGGCGTCATGGCCCGCAACGAGGCTTGGCGGAAAACGTCAGACGAGTGGAGAAAGCAGGTGTCGGGCTGGCTGTCGCGCTCCAACCCCGAAGATATCCTGAATGCCGACATCTTCTTTGATGCCCTGCCGGTTCATGGTGATGGGCACCTTGCCGATGCGCTGCGCCGGGACGCGGTGGAGGCTGCCTCGCAGTCACTGGGCTTCATCAAGCTGATGACGCTTAACACCGCCAATGTCGATCCGCCGCTGGGCTGGTTCGGACGCTTCAAACTTGAGGAAGACGGCCGCATGGACCTGAAGCGCGGCGGCATCCTGCCCATGTTCGCCGCGGCCCGTGTGCAGGCGTTGAAGCACCGCATCCTGGAACGCGCCACCGCAGCGCGGCTCGAGGCCCTTCGTCACACGCCGGAGGCGCCTCATCGGGCCATCACGAAGCTGCTCGAAGCGCACAAGATCCTGCTTGGCGCCATACTCAATCAGCAGCTGGAGGATATCGAGCGTGGCACCCCGCCGTCAAACCGGGTTGATCCCAAGGACGTTCCTTCAGCCGAGAAGGAGCGCCTGAAGTGGGCCATCGAACAGGTGAAATCGGTGCGGGACGTGCTGGGAGATCCTGTCGGCTAACGGTGATCTCACACCAGAAACAATGCCGATCACATCATAGTGGTGAAAGTGGATAGGCACCATCAGTAGGCGGAAGAACAGGTCACGTCTTGCGCGCCCTGATCGAATAGGCCAGCGGCAGCCGGAGAAATCCCTGCGGCAGAACCCACATGCGGCGGCGGCCTTCGACCGGAACCATGAGCGGCGAGAATTGCCAGGCCAGCTTCTCGTGCTCATTCAGGGCTTCGAGTGTCAAGCCAGCGCCGATGACCGCGTTCACCACATCCGAGAGCGGATGCAGCCATTCGTGCGTCACCGGATGGGCGATCTTCGCCGTGTCGCCGGTGTAGGTTGTTTCCTCGCTCATCGTGAGCGGCTTGTCGGCGGGCGTGCGCCAGTCGAAGCCAGGCCGCAGGTCGGGTGAATGCTCATCCGCGGTCATCAACGAGGGATGGCCCTCGAGAAGATAGAGCCATCCGCCGGGCTTCAGCAGAGAGGCCACAACCCGCGCCCAGCGGGCGATGTTCGGCAGCCAGCCGATGGCGCCCCAGGTGACATAGACCATGTCGAAGTCGCCTTCGATCAGTTCTCTTGCGTCATAGACGTTGCCCTCGATGAACGTGGCATCGAGACCGGTCCTCGCCTGCATGTCACGTGCGGCACTGATGGCAACTGGCGAGAAGTCGAGGCCCACACACGAAGCGCCACGGCGTGCAAGACAAAGCGTGTCGATGCCGAAATGGCATTGGAGATGGGCGATGCGAAGGCCGCTCACGTCGCCGATTTCCTCGTGCTCGATGTCATGGAGATTGTCGGCTCCATCGAGGAAGGCCTGCACGCGATAGCCGCCGGCCTCGTCCTTCACATGGATCGCCGCACGGTCATCCCAGTTTGCCCGGTTGATCTCGAAGTGGCCGCCCATCGCATGTCTCCCAAAAAACAAAGGGGCCGGTTTTCACCAGCCCCTTCAAATCCGTCCGATGACTGAAGATCAGCCTTCGGTCTTGGCAGCCTTCGGGGCTTGGGCCGTCTGCTTCTCGACGATGCGGGCAGACTTGCCGGTGCGGCCACGGAGGTAATAGAGCTTGGCGCGGCGGACCTTGCCGCGGCGCAACACCTTGATCGAGTCGATCATCGGCGAATAGATCGGGAACACCCGCTCCACGCCTTCGCCATAAGACATCTTCCGAACCGTGAAGTTCTCGTTGATGCCGCCACCCGAACGGGCGATGCAGACGCCTTCATAGGCCTGAACGCGCGAGCGCTCGCCTTCCTTGACCTTCACGTTGACGATGACGGTGTCGCCAGGGCCGAATTCCGGAACGGCGCGCTGGGCGGCCACGACTGCGACCTGCTCTTTCTCGAGCTGAGCGATGATATCCATGACTTACTTCCTCAAAGGGTTGCGGGCCTATACCCTCAACCGGGTCCAAAATCAAATCTTTCCCGACTCATGGTCGTGCCAGAGGTCGGGGCGTCTTGCCTTCGTCAATTCCTTCCGCCGCTCCAGCTTCCACCGGGCAATGGCCTTGTGGTCGCCGGACAACAGAACGCCCGGGATCTCCACACCTTCCCAGGTATTGGGCTTGGTGTAGTGAGGGTGCTCCAGGAGGCCTCCCTCGAAACTTTCCTCTTCGCCGCTCGCGTGGCTTCCCATAACGCCGGGAAGCAGCCTCACGACCGCATCGAGCAGCACGAGTGCCGCGGGCTCGCCGCCCGAGAGCACATAGTCACCGACCGAAACCTCCATGAGGTTCCGGCCTTCGATCACGCGCTCGTCCACGCCCTCGAAGCGGCCGCAGACGATCAGGCAACCCGGCCCCGCACTCAACTCGCGCACGAGCTTCTGGGTCAGGGGCTGGCCGCGCGGGCTCATCAGCAGCCTTGGACCCTCATGAGGCGCGGCGTCGATGGCGGCGGCCAGCACATCCGGCTTCAGCACCATGCCGGCGCCACCGCCGGCAGGATGATCGTCTACCGTCCGGTGCCGGTCGGTGGCCGACGCCCTGATATCGCGTGTTTCCAGCGACCAGATCCCCTGTTCGAGCGCGCGGCCCGCCAGCGAGTGCCCCAATGGCCCCGGAAACATGTCCGGAAACAGGGTGAGGACGGTGGCGCGGAACGTCATCGCTTTTTCCCTTCTCCCCTTGCGGGAGAAGGTGCCGAGCGTGAGCGAGGCGGATGAGGGGACCCCTCACCCGGCGCTACCGCGCCACCCTCTCCCGCAAGGGGAGAGGGAAGATCATCAAGAAACCCTTCAGGCAGGTCCACCACCACCTTGCTCCCGTCAGCCTTCAGCACGTAGCTGCCGGCAAACGGGATCAGCACGGTGTCTTTCCGGCCATCGACCTTCACGTCGATCAGGTCGCCCGCTCCGTAGTCGGCGACATCGACGATTTCGCCAAGCACAGTGCCATCGGCCAGATGCACGGCAAGCCCGATGAGGTCGTGGATATAGACCTCGTCTCCTTCCGGCTCCGGCAGGCGCTCGCGCGGCACGAAGAGTTCCGTGCCCCTGAGCGCCTCGGCGGCATTGCGATCCGAAACACCTTTCAGGATGGCGATGAATCCCTCCTTGCTGGCGCGCAACTTCGTGATCACGAGCTTCCCGCCCTTCGCCGTTTCGAGCGGCGAATAGGCGGCGATCGCTTCCGGATCGGCGGTGAAACTCTTCAGCTTCACCTCGCCCCGGATGCCATGGGCGCCGGTGATGGCTCCGACCAGAACCATGTCACGCAACGCCATGGGCGCTCAGTCCTTAGCTGGCGGCCTTGGCGGCTTCGGCCTTCTCGCGCTCGAGGCGCTTCTTGCCGGGGAGAGCCTTCTTCGGGTTGTTGCGGGCTTCGCGCTTGGCGAGGCCGGCCTTGTCGAGGAAGCGCAGCACGCGGTCGGTGGCCTGCGCGCCCTTCTTGAGCCAGGCGGCGGCCTTCTCGCCGTCGAGCTTCACGCGATCGGCCGAATCCTTCGGCAGCATCGGGTTGAAGGCACCGACAACGTCGATGAACTTGCCATCGCGCGGTGCTGCCGCGTCGGCGATCACGATGTGGTAGTAGGGGCGCTTCTTGGTGCCCGCGCGTGCGAGACGCATCTTAACGGCCATGTCTTTTCTCCTTGATGATCCGTGTTCTGATTGATTTCATTTCTTCTTGCCGAGACCCGGCAAACCCCTGAAGGGCGATCCGCCGCCCAGGCCCGGCAATCCGCCAAGGCCTGGGAGCTTCGAGCCGCCAAGTCCGGGCAAGCCCGGCATCGACGGCATCTGCGGGATCGACCCGCCCTTCATCATCTCTTTCAAATCTTCCGGAAGCGCATTGGGGTCGAGCTTCGCAAGCTCCTCCTGCATGCGCTCCAGCTCGGCCGCGTCGGGCGCGCCCTTGGCGCCGCCCATCATCTTGCCGAACATGCCTTTGCCCTGGCCCATCTGCTTCATCATGCCCGCCATCTGCAGGTGCATCTTGAGCAGGCGGTTGATCTCCTCGACCTTGGTGCCGGAGCCCGCGGCCACACGCTTCTTGCGCTTGGCGTCCATCACCTTAGGGTTGCGGCGCTCGTAAGGGGTCATCGAGCCGATGATGGCCATCTGGCGCTTCAAGACCTTGTTGTCGAGGTCGAGGCCTTCCATCTGCTTCTTGATCTTGCCCATGCCGGGCAGCAGGTTCATCACGCCGCCCATGCCGCCCAGCTTCTGCAACTGCCTCAGCTGGTCGGCGAGGTCATCGAGGTCGAAGGCGCCCTTGCGCATCCGGTCGGCGATCTTCTTCGCCTTGTCCTGGTCGATGTTGAGCGCGGCCTTCTCGACAAGGCTCACGACGTCGCCCATGCCGAGGATGCGGCCGGCGATGCGCTCGGGGTGGAAGTCTTCGAGGCCGTCGAGCTTTTCGCCGGTGCCCATCAGCTTGATGGGCTTGCCCGTCACGGCGCGCATGGAGAGTGCGGCACCGCCGCGGCCATCGCCGTCGATACGGGTCAGCACGATGCCGGAAATGCCGATCTTCTCATCGAAGGAACGTGCGAGGTTGACCGCGTCCTGTCCGGTCAGCGCGTCGGCCACGAGGAGGGTCTCGTTGGGCTTGCAGATGTCGCGAACGCTTGCGGCCTCGGCCAGCAATTCCTCGTCGATGTGGAGGCGGCCCGCGGTGTCGAGCATCACGATGTCATAGCCGCCCTTGCGGGCTTCCGACATGGCGCGGCGGGCAATCTCGACCGGGCTCTGGCCCTTGACGATGGCGAGCGTGTCGACCTTCACCTGGGTGCCCAGAATGGCGAGCTGTTCCTGCGCGGCAGGGCGGCGGGTGTCGAGCGAGGCCATCAGCACCCTGCGCTTGTCGCGCTCGGTCAAGCGCTTGGCGATCTTGGCGGTGGTGGTCGTCTTGCCGGAGCCCTGGAGGCCGACCATGAGGATGGCGACGGGCGGCGAGGCGCGAAGATTGAGGGCCGAGCCTTCCGAGCCGCCCAGCGTTTCGACGAGCGCGTCATGAACGATCTTGACGACCATCTGGCCGGGCTTCACCGACTTGACGATCTCGGCGCCGACGGCCTTGTCCCTCACCTTGTCGGTGAAGGTGCGGACGACTTCCAGCGCCACGTCCGCCTCGAGTAGCGCGCGGCGGACTTCGCGCAGCGCGTCCTCAACGTCGGACTCGGACAGGGCACCGCGTCCGGTGATCTTGTCCAATATGCCCGACAGGCGGTCGCTTAAGGTGTCAAACATTGCTCTTCCTCTGGCCCAAACGGATTTCGCACCCGGGGGCGAAACTCGCTGCCGGATGTTGGCCGCCTCACCTCTCAGGGATATGAAAACCCCATGTGTGGCGCGGCCTGAAGACGTTCAAGCGTCGTGTGATGGGGTGGACATATGTGAAATAGGCGGGGAAGTCAAATCTCGTCGGCCCTTGCCTCCCGACTCCGTCCGGGCAAGTGTCTCCAGCGTGCGCGGTCAATGGCCGGGGAGGGCCTGACATGAAGGATGCCGTCTGCCTTGGCGATCTGGTGATGGACCTCGTGCCACATGAGGGGCCGGGCGGGCAAAGCCTTTATGCGCCGAGCCCCGGCGGCGCGCCGGGCAACGTGGCGGTCGGGCT
>NZ_JBGSOZ010000017.1:0-6356 GCF_041738905.1 Aestuariivirga sp. | reverse complement strand
GAACGCGGTGGAGGGGTTCTTCGCGAAACTGACGCGGCGCAGGCTCAAACACGGCGTGTTCCACTCGGTCGTCGACCTGCAGGCCGCGATCAATCGCTTCATCGCCGAACACAACATCACCGAAGCCAAGCCGTTTATCTGTCTTCCAAGTCCTGACGAAGCGATCGTCGCTCATGCGGGACTATGTTGCGACACGGTACCAAGGCAAGCCTGTGCCGTCCCATATCTGGCTGGGTGTGAGTGTCGAAAACCGTGCCTATGTTTCTCGTATCGCACATCTGAAGCAGATCAATTCCCCGGCGCGGTTCATTTCCTTCGAGCCGCTCCTTGGGCCTATTGGCGGCATTGATCTCACTGGCATCGCGTGGGCCATTGTCGGTGGCGAGTCCGGTCATGGTTGCCGGCCCATGGACCCCTCCTGGGCGATTGAAATCCGCGATGTCTGTCAGCGCGATGGCGTGGCTTTCCTGTTCAAGCAATGGGGTGGCCGCACGCCGAAGGCTGGCGGACGGATGCTGGATGGCCAGACGTGGGATGAATACCCGATGCAGGTGGTTCCGGCTGAGCTCGCCGAGAGCATGGCGCACAGTCAGACCACGCCCGACGAAACTACCAAGAAGCAAGCGACATCAGGCAATCGCGAGACACTTTTGGAGCTTGCCGACGAAATCAACGCGGCGGTGCCAGACTTGGACGACAAGAGCATAAAGCTGGGCCAGCTCCTTCTGAAGGCGCGCGATTGCTTCCTGGGCGACAAGGGCGGCCGCAAAGAGTGGAAAGCCTGGGTCGAGCAGAATATACACTTGTCTGACTCCCGCGTGCGCGACCTCATGCGCATTGCCAAGGCCGCGGACCCTGCTGCCGAGAAGAAGAAGCAGAACGCGAACAACGCAAAGCGCCAGAAGTCGCATCGCAGCAACAAGGCAGCGGCTCTCGCAGCATCGGCAAAGTCCGACTCACTCTCCGATGTTATGGAGTCTCCTGAGCCCAATGAGCGTGACGTCTTAACCGAGAAACTCGTCGAGATGGTTCGAATCTGGGCGCATGGGAAGTCGGTCGTCGAATTGCAGGTGGTGATTTCTGAGATCACTGACCACGGTGATGGGTTCCCCGAAATGCCCTCGTTTCTCGTGAGTAAGAAGGCAACAACCGCCCCAGCTCCTGCCGTTAGCGCGAGCAACCAGCACGCCGTTATGTAACGGCGGCCGGATTGGGAAGAGGAGACCAAAATGGAAAATGCATCATTTCCCCCTGGTAATGAAATCGGACACGACATGGCGACGACAGAGTCCCGGCCGAATGAACAGTTAGGAGCTCCAATGGCCTTTGCGGCGCTTCCGCGCGACAAGAACGGGTACGAGGTTCGTTATAATCCGAATCCGAATGCACCTGCAGGCAGCGATCCTAATATCGAAGTTAACATGGGGGTGATGGGCTGGGTTCGGCCCTCCGCCGGTCTCCATCCAGCCGGCATCAAGATCGCTGATGATGTCAAGCGCGAGGAAATCCTGAAAAGCATTGCGGCTAACGTTCGTCAAATCGTTGCACATTGGGCGGACAAGACGGTGGAACTGGCAATTTTGCTCTGCGATGCCAGGGACCAGTTCCCTAATACTCCTGATGGCGGCAAGAAGTGGAAGAATTGGCTTCTGAACAACGTCGACCTCGGTGAAACGCGCGTGCGGGAATTGATGAAGATCGGAAGATCAAAAGACAAGGCCGCCGCTGCTCGGGATCACCGTAACAAGACCGCCAAGCGCGTTGATAATCATCGAAAGTCACAGCGGGAATCAGCGTTACGTAACGCTGTTTCGGTCACTAGCCGTGAAAAGATTGGTGATTGGGCCACTTATTGTGGGGACATCCGTACCAGAGGGCACAATCCAGTCCTCGTTCGAGGCAATCATGATGTGGAGCATGTTGCGGACGACGATCGCGTCCCGATTCTTGGCTTCCACGACCAGGGTGTCCTCGGTGATGATGCGCTTCAACTGTCCTTCTCCGGACTTGTCACCGGCCCAGAATGCCTCGTCGGCAAAGAGGGCGATGCAATCGCGGAAATGCGCATTGAAACGCCCGGTCATCAGAGTTGGCGTCGAGATATGGATGCCATGCTGGCCAAGCGAGCGGATGATGGCACGGCACAGAATGCCTTTGCCGGTACCCCGCCCACCCCGGAATATCACGGCGACTTCAGCCGGTTTACTGGGGTTCTGGTAGAGCCAGGCGAACCACTTGAGGATGTACTGGTGGTGTTCCTCGTTCCCTGCCGCAAGGACGTGAAGGATGTGATAGTCGATCGTCGACCATTCGCCCTCCACTGGCTTGATGGCAAAGCCCCGCCAAAGGTTCAAGGCATCGCGGTGGTTCTTGCCGGTTGGATCGAAGACAAAGCCGTTGCGATAGGTCAGACGCTCCGGCGATTTGAGCCAATTGCGCGCCTCTGCGCTCTTATGGTGCAAGAGACTGAAGTCGGTCTCCGTCAGCAAGTCCCAAGTCTCGCGTTTGAACACTTGGTCATAAGAGCGGATCCCCACCCGAACCTTTGAGCCGTCGCGGATCACAGCATGATCAGCATTGAATCCTTCGACGTTGGACGAAGTATCTGGGTCAGGCCGTGGCAACGCCAGCCAGGACTTGAAAGCGGCAAGCACGTCATCTTCGAACCCGAAAACGTCCTTCAGTCGGCTCCAGCCTGAAATCTTCTCAATGGGATCTCGATATGTGTCGGCGATAAACCGTTCCCGCGACGCGCGTTCCTTGCCATCCTGGATATGTGGCGCCATTACAGCGTGGCATTCGCCGTGGTCGAGACCAGCATACTTGCGAAGCACACCTGCGACTGCGCCTGCAGCATCCTGGCGCGCGCCGGGTCCTGGCCATATCGCTTCTAGAATTACCATCATTGCTGCAATGCCTAACCGCGCTTGTACTCGCGCTCCGAAACGGACGACGCGTTCGCCGCGCTGGCGAGCGACAGGGCGCCGGCCAGCAGCGCGATGGCATAAACGGACTTGAACATCGGAATCTCCATGGGTTGTTTGTCTGGATGTGTCAGCCGGTGCGCAGCCTGGGAAGCAGCGCAACAGCAGTGACAGGCTGAGAGATCCCCTTGGCGGCACGCATGCGCAGCCCACAGGGATGTCCCTTGAACACATGAAAACAATTGCAAAGAGATGACAGACAGTCAATGATCGTCTAAGAGCTTTTCCAGTCGCGGCCGCCCGCTCACCGGCGGGCCGAGGAAGCATGTCGTTCGGAGGGGGCCATGAAGGCTCAGGTTCAATGATGATCGCCCTGCGCATTGCTGCACTGGTCGCATGTATCGCAGTGTGGTTGCCGCTGGCCTCGTCGGATCAGGCCAGTGGAGCATCGCCGGAGGCAGGTGGGTCGGGCATTGTTTCGCAGAACGGCATGGACGAGGGCGGCTATGAGGCCTGCATTGCCGATCTCTCCGCGCAAGACGTGGCCTTCGAGCAATTGGGAAATGTGACCGTCGATGGCTGCGAACTGGCCGGAGCCATAAAGCTCAAGGGCGTCCAGACATTCCTGGGTGCCGTCGAGGTCTCGGGCGAGCCCACGATGATCTGCCGGTTTGCCAGCCAGTTCACCGGGTGGGTCCGGGACGTCGGCGCACCGCTGACCTACGCCTATACTGGCGAAAAGCTGGTGAGGATCGAGACTGGCCCCGGCCTTGTCTGCCGCACACGCTACAACAAGCCGGGTGAAAAGATCAGCGAGCATGCCAAGGGCAATGCCATCGACATTGCGTCCTTCGTGCTCGCGGACAAGACGCGGATCGACATCAAGGAGTCACCCAGGGACAGCAAGACGCAGCGGGATCTGGTTCGAACGTTCCGCGCAACAGGTTGCGGCTACTTCACGACAATCCTCGGCCCCGGATCGAACGCCGCGCATGAGGAGCACCTGCATTTCGATTACGGGATGCATGGAAAGACCTTGAACTATCGGATTTGCGAGTGAATTCAAGAAAGTTCCGATCATCAGCTTGGCAAAGGACTGAACGTTGGCATTGCCGTTGCCGCCACGATGATCAGGCATCTCGAGACGATAGAGTTCACCATCGGAGATGAAAGCAATGAACGGATTTCTGAAAGCAGCAGCGGTGGTGTTTGTGGTGGCGGCATGTGGCGGGGCCCAGCCCGCGCTTGCCGCCGACGAGGCGCAAATGATGAGCAAGTGCAACACCTACGCGGCGAGGCATCTGCATGTATCGACGAGCGACATCGTCAGCATGAAGTATGAGGGACAACGCACCGACGGCACCCATGCGGTCAATGGAAGCGCCAGGAACGGCCAGACGTTTCAGTGCTCGTTCAACAAGCCGGGAACCCATGTCGTGCATTGGTCACATGCAGCACCCAAGGGATGTCCGTCGGATGTGAGCGAAGCCGACCGTTACCTTTACCCCGACTGCAATTGAATGCGTGCCGCAGCACGGCACATCCATCATCAACCATCCGACAACAGGAGCGATCAGTATACAGCAGTCTTTGAAACCACCGGAACAATTTTGGGGTCCAGCACTTCGCATACTGGAACGTTGACGGACGGCAACGCCGGAGACAACTTCTTCGACACGACCGAGACGATCACCGGCGGCAATGACGGCTTCGGGGCCACCGACGACGACGGCACGTTCATCGGAACGATCGACGTGCTGGGCGTGACCTGGACCGGAATCCAGGCCAACAGCGGCAGGATCATCTTCTATGCGACGGTCACCCCCGGCACCACGAACATTGACATCAACAATGCCTTCTTCTCCGCCGCCGGGAATACAACCCAGTTCAGCAACCTGACCCTGACGAACACCGGCGGCTTCACCACCTGCTTCGCCGCCGGCACCCTGATCGCGACTCCCCGGGGCGAGCAGACGGTCGAGACGCTGGCGATTGGCGACACGATCCTCACCGCCGACGGCCGCGCGGTGCCGGTGAAATGGATCGGGCGGCAAACCCTGCTCAAGGTCTTCGCCGGAGAGCGGGCACGGCCCGTTCGCATCGCCGCCGGGGCTCTGGGCGGCGGCCTGCCGCACGCCGATCTGGTGCTGACCTCGGACCACGCGCTGATCATGGACGGCCTGATCCCGCTAACTTGATCGCGCCGGCCTCTCACGGAGCCGGCGCGGTCTCCTCCAGCAGCCGCCGTGCAAAGCTGGCAAGGTCGGCTGCCGCGCCGGCACCTGCGGCGGATGCATTCCAGTAGCGATTGGTCCGCTTGTAGGGCAGCGGCACATGCACCTGCATCCACGATCCCAGCCAGTATCTGGGCAGGATGCAAAGGTCAGGCGCGCTGTCCGGCCCGACCGTCAGATACCACGCGACGGCGCGCGTCATCAGCCCCGGCCCGGTCTTCATCCAGGTGTTGTCACTGTGCCGTTCCAGCAAGGCGGCCTTGGCCGCATGTGCCGCCCAGACGATCGCCGGATGCTTCGGCGGGGCGAAGATGACATTGTTGGCGATCGATCCTTGCGGTTCGAGAAAGACGGTCAGTCCGCGGAGACGCTTGAACACGGCCTCCAGGTCACCGGTCCGGCGGTCGTCGCAGTCGACATAAAGACCACCCTCCAGCATCAGCCAGGCAAGGCGGTAGAAATCACTCTCTTCTGCCGGCGACCGCGCGGCCCGAAGTGCGCGCGGCCAATCCGCGCCCAGGCGGGTTCCAAGCCAGTCCGTTGCCATGCGCCGGTCGAACCTGTGGTGGGCGGCACCGGGCTGGTCCCGCCAACTCGCGATGAGGCCGGCGATGTCGTCCGGGGGCTCCGGCTTGTCCCAATATTGCATGACCTGCTGCGGCACGGCGGACGAAGCGCCGCTACCCCCATCCCGATGTGTCTCAATCCACCGTCTCACCACCTCGCCTGCTGCAGGCATGAGTATCCTGGGGTCGGCCGCCCCTGCCGCCCGTTGCGCCAGCCTCGTGTCGATCCTGACCGCCCCATCGACTCCCGAACCGAAGTGCGACACCGAGCGCTGCGGCAGCCACTTGCCCACCTCCGCAAAGAGGGTCTCGGCGGCACCTGTATCACCTCGGCGCAACAGGCTGCTCAGGAGCGCTCGATCAAGACTGCTGCGTTGTTGCGGAGCGGCAATCCGCGCGGCTATCGCCCTTGCAAGGTCGAAATCTCCAATATGTTGCAGCACCGATGCTGCACCGATCACAAAGGCTGGCGCCGATCCGTCCTGCACGCGCTCTTCGCGCCGGATGATGTCCCGGAGTTCGTCCACCGCCCCGATCTCGGCAAGGCTTCCGAGATGTGCCCTGAACAGACCGGCGTGCCACGGCCACGCGCGGCGGGCCCGCCGCAGGTACCGCGCGGCAGAGCGGAACCG
>NZ_JBGSOZ010000187.1:0-24017 GCF_041738905.1 Aestuariivirga sp. | reverse complement strand
GTCACCGGGAGGCCGCGGCCCGACCGCATCCATCCCGCCACGCGCACATTCCAGGCGCTGCGTATCCATGTGAACGGCGAACTTGATGAACTGGTCGAGGCTCTGCATGCCGCCGAGCGGCTGCTGGTACCCGGCGGGCGCCTTGTCGTCGTCACCTTTCATTCGCTTGAAGACCGCATCGTGAAGCGCTTCTTCGCCTCGCGCGCCGGAAAGCTGCCCTCCGCATCGCGGCACGTGCCTGATGTGGCGCGGGGGCCTGATCCAAGTTTCGAGCTTCCCTTCAAGGGCCATCTCGGCGCCACCGATGAAGAGGCCTGGCGCAACCCGCGGGCACGTTCCGCCAAGCTGCGCGCCGGCATCCGCACGACGGCAGCACCCATGCCCTCCATTGCCGATGAGATCGGCCTCACCGCCGCCACAGGGACCCGCCACTGATGCACAAGTTCCTCAACGCCCTTCTCGTTATCACGGTGCTCGTCTCGGGCTTCGTGCTCTATTCGCTGGAACACACCACGCGCGGCCTCGAACGCCAGATTTCGCGGCTGGAGCGCGGCATCGAGGAGGAGATCGAGAACACGCGCTTCCTCAATGCGGAATGGTCGAGCCTCACGCGTCCTGACAGGCTGCGCAAGCTCGCCGAAATCCATCTGGGTCTTTCGACGCTGCAGGCCAAGCAGATCGTCAAGCTTGAAGAACTTGGTGCCCACGTTCCAGCCGAGCCAATCGTCAAACTCGAAGCCGATGGCTCAGACCCGATCGGCGCCATCATCGACAAGATGCAATGACCATGACCGATATCCCTCAAGAACCCGCTCACGAAGATGATGAACGCCCCCGCACTCTGGGCGGGCAGAACCGCATCCGCCTCATCGGGCTGTTCTTCGGCGTGGCTTTCCTCGCCATCGCCGGCCAGCTTACCAAGCTGACGCTGTTTCCCAAGCTGGAGGAGGAGCGGCCCCGCATCGCGCAGGAAGACCGCCTGCCGCGGCCCGACATCATCGACCGCAATGGCGTGCTGCTGGCAACCGACGTCGCTGTCGCATCGCTCTATGCCGACCCGTCCAAGATCATCGACATCGATGAGGCGATCGAGCTTCTCACCGCCACGGTTCCCGATCTCGATGCGAAGGAATTGCGCCGCAAGCTCACAACCTCGAAACGCTTTGCATGGCTGAAGCGCCAGGTGTCGCCGGAAGAACGCGACGCCGTCTACAATCTTGGCATTCCCGGTGTCAGCTACGTGAACGAGCGCCGCCGCGTCTATCCGCAAGGCCACCTCGGCGCGCATGTGGTTGGTTATGTCGATCTCGATACCAAGGGCATCGCCGGTATCGAGAAATATCTCGATGACCAGGGCGCGCTCTATACGGCCTCTCTGGCAGAGCCTGAAGAACATCGCACGGCACCCGCGCAGATGTCGATCGACATCCGCCTGCAGGCTGCTCTCGCGGACGAACTGGCGAAGGCGATGGACAAGTTCAAGGCGATTGCCGGCGGCGGCATCGTGATGAACATCAACACCGGCGAAATTCTGGGATTGGTGTCGCTCCCCGACTTCAATCCCAACCAGGAAAACAAGAACTTCTCGAAGGACCAGCAGAACAAGCTGACGGCAGGCGTCTACGAACTAGGCTCGGTCGTCAAGGCTGTTACCTTCGCCATGGCCCTGGATTTCGGGACGGCCAGTCTCACCAGCAGCTATGATGCGCGCTTTCCGCTTGTCATCGGCTCAGCCCGCATCAACGACTTCCACGCCAAGCGCGCCGTGCTGACGGTGCCTGAGATCTTCACGAACTCTTCCAACATCGGTACGGCCAAGATGGCGCTCGATGTGGGCATGGAACGCCACCAGGAATTCCTGCGCCGTGTGGGCCTGATGGAGCGGCTGCAGACGGAACTTCCCGAAAGTGCGAGGCCGCTGCTCCCCAAGCGCTGGAGCAAGCTTGCCACGGCCACGGCTGCTTTCGGCCACGGTTTTGCCGTCCAGCCTTTGCAGGGTGCGGCGGTGGTTGCGGGATTGCTCAATGGCGGACATCTGATGACGCCCACCTTGCTGAAGCGCAGCGAGGAAGATGCGATGGTGATGGCGCAGGCCGTCGTCAAGCCGGAGACGAGCGAGAAGCTGCGCTATCTGTTTCGCCTCAATGCATCGGAAGGCACGGCATCGAGGGCCGATGTCATCGGCTATCGCGTCGGCGGCAAGACGGGCACCGCCGAAAAGGTGGTGGCTGGGCGCTACTCGAAGGACAAGCGCCTCACCTCCTTCATCGGCGCTTTTCCCATGGACAAGCCGAAATATCTCCTGCTCGTGATGCTGGACGAGCCGAAGCCCACGCCCGAGACCTATGGTTTCGCAACGTCGGGCTGGAATGCCGTTCCCACCGCGGCCCTCATCATCGAGCGCATTGCACCGATGCTGGGAGTGGAGCCCGTGTTCACACCCGAGGACCTCGAGAAGCTCGCCAAGCTGGAAAAGAAGAAAAAGGGTTGATCGACGTGACGATATCCCTCGAACGGCTGATGGGCGGCGATGTGGCATTACCCGCAGGCGCCGGCGCCATACCCGTGACGGGCCTCACCTCCGACAGCCGGGCGGTGAAGCCCGGTTTCGTGTTCGCGGCCTTGCCGGGTTCGAGCGTCGACGGATCGAAATTCATTCCGCAAGCCATTGCAACAGGCGCCGTGGCGGTGCTGGCGGGCGAGGGAGCGGACGTGTCCGGCGTTCCGCTTCTGGCGGTCAGGAATCCGCGCCTCGTCTTTGCACGCATGGCAGCACGCTTTTTCGGGCGGCAACCCGATCTGATCGTCGCAGTCACCGGCACCAGCGGCAAGACCTCCGTCGCCTCCTTCGTTCGTGAAATCTGGACGTCGATCGGTTTTCGCGCCGCGAGCCTAGGCACGGTTGGAATCGTGTCGCCCGCGGGCACGCTGGAACTCGAACACACGACGCCCGATCCGGTCAGCCTGCAGCAGGCTGTGGCGATGCTGGCGGACGACCAAGTCGACCATCTGGCGCTTGAAGCCTCAAGCCACGGTCTCGACCAGTTCCGGCTCGACGGGTTGCGGATCTCCGCAGGCGCCTTCACCAACCTCTCGCATGATCACCTCGACTATCACCCTACAGTCGAGGCCTATTTCAATGCCAAGATGCGGCTGTTCGAAGACCTGCTGCAGCCGGGTTCGGCGGCGGTCATCAATGCCGACAGCGACCATGGCGCAGAGGTAGTTGCATGTTGCAGGGCGCGTGGGCTCGACCTGCTGACGGTCGGGCGGAAGGGCGAGACGCTTCGCATCATCGACGTTGAGCGCGAGGGCTTCGGCCAAAGACTCGATACAGAAGTGCGGGGGCACCGCTACCGGGTGCAGCTACCGCTGGTCGGTGATTTCCAGGCCTCGAATGCACTTGTCGCGGCGGGTCTCGTCATCGGCACCGGGGGCGACGAAGCCCAGGTCATGCACGCGCTCGAGTCGCTGAAAGGTGCCAAGGGCCGGCTTGAACTCGCGGGCCGCAGCCGGATTGGCGCGCCCGTGTTCGTGGATTACTCGCACAAGCCAGATGCGCTCGACAACGCCATCCGTTCATTGCGGCCCTATACGAAGGGCAAGCTTCATGTGGTGTTCGGCTGCGGCGGCGACCGCGACCGCACCAAGCGCCCGATCATGGGCGCCATCGCCACGCGGCTTGCCGACAGGGTCTATGTGACGGACGACAATCCGCGTACGGAGGACCCAGCCTCGATCCGCGCCGCCATCATGTCGGAGGCGCCGGGCGCCATCGAGATCGGCAACCGGGCGGAAGCCATCCGCGCCGCCGTCGATGCGCTCGAAGCGGGTGACGTGCTGATGGTGGCGGGCAAAGGACATGAAGAGGGTCAGAAGATCGGCAAGACGGTTCTGCCCTTCAGCGACCACGAGGCGGTGAAGGCCGCGATTGAAGGACGGGACTATCATGGTTGATCACCCGCTGTGGACGGCGGACGAACTCGTGGCGGCCACGGGCGGCACGTTGCATGGGCATGTGACGAAGCCGCTCAACGCCGTGAGCATCGACTCGCGCGCCGTGGGGCAGGGCGACATCTTCGTGGCCATCAAGGGCGAGCGTCATGACGGGCATGATTTCGTTGCGGGCGCGTTGAAGGCCGGTGCAGGACTTGGCCTCGTCTCGCGCGTGACGGACGAGATGCTTGCGGCGGGGCCGGTGCTGCAAGTCGCGGAAGACCCGCTGCGCGGGCTTGAGAACATGGGGATTGCAGCTCGCGCGCGCTGTCACGGGCAGGTCATCGCCGTGACCGGCAGCGTCGGCAAGACATCGACCAAGGAAATGCTGCGCGTGGCGCTCTCGGCGTCGGGCCAGACTCATGCCTCGGCTGCCTCCTTCAACAATCACTGGGGCGTGCCGCTGACGCTCGCCCGCATGCCGCGCGAAACGGCCTTTGGCGTCTTAGAGGTCGGCATGAACCACGCGGGCGAGATCACGCCGCTGGTGGGCTGGGTGAAGCCCCATATTGCGATCGTCACCACGATTGCCGCCAGCCACCTGGGCCATTTCACTTCGCTCGATGACATCGCCGATGCGAAGGCCGAGATCTTCACCGGGTTGCTGCCCGGCGGCCATGCCGTCGTCAGCCGCGATACGCCCTATTTCGAACGGCTCGCCGCAGCCGCGAAGGCATGCGGCGTGACCAGCATCGTCTCTTTCGGCAAGCATCCCGAATCCGACGTTCGCATGGAGCGCGTGGCGCTGCTTCCTGAGTGCTGCTGCGTGACCGCGACGGTGATGGGAGAGAGCCTGATCTACAAGCTCGGGGTTCCGGGCGAGCACATGGCGGTGAACAGCCTCGCCGTGCTGGCGGCCGTGAAGCTTGCAGGCGCCGATCTTGCCCGCGCCGCGCTGGCGCTGGCCACCGCACAACCGGCCAAGGGACGCGGGGTCCGTGAGTCACTTTCGATTCCGGGCGGTGAGCTTCTGCTGATCGATGAGAGCTACAATGCCAATCCGGCTTCCGTTGGCGCAGCGCTGGCGCTGCTCGGCGCCTCCAAGCCCGGAAAGGGCGGGCGGCGGATTGCCGTGCTGGGCGACATGCTGGAGCTGGGAGACCACGCGCCGGGCCTCCACGCCGGGCTTTTCGAGCCCATGGACGCCGCCAAGGTGGATGTCCTATACGCCGCCGGGCCTCTCATGGCGAATCTTTGGGCACGGGTTCCGGCGGGCAAACGCGGAATTCACGCCGCGACTTCCGATGGCATCAGGGATGCGTTGCTGGCCGGTTTGAAGGCCGGTGACGTGGTGATGGTCAAGGGCTCGCTCGGCATGCGCATGGGTCCGCTGGTCGAGGCGATCAGGGCGGCGCATCCGCCGCTCGGTAAGGAGACCTAATGCTCTATCTGCTGCTCACGAGCCTCACGGACGAGTTCTCGCCCTTCAACGTCTTCCGTTACCAGACGACGCGCACGGGTGCGGCGGTGCTCACCGCGTTGCTGTTCGTGTTCCTGTTCGGGCCACGCATCATCTCGCTCCTCAAGTTGAAGCAGGGCCGTGGCCAGCCGATCCGTTCTGACGGGCCGCAGCGCCACATTGTGGAAAAGCAGGGCACGCCGACCATGGGCGGCCTGATGATCCTGTCGGGCATCTTCTTTGCAACCCTGATCTGGGCCGATCTCCGCAATCTCTATGTCTGGGCCGTGCTGTTCGTGACGCTGGGTTTCGGCGCCATCGGCTTCTATGACGATTTCCTCAAGGTCACCAAGGCCTCCACAAAAGGGTTCTCCGGCAAGGTTCGATTGCTGGCCGAATTTCTCATCGCGGGCATCGCGGTTGGCATCTTCATGTCGATCGGCGAGGCGCCGCTCTCAACTTCGCTGGCCGTTCCCTTCCTGAAGGACGTGCTGATCCCGTTCAGCTACTTCTTCATCTTCGTCGGCATGTTCGTCGTCGTCGGCGCGGGCAATGCCGTCAACATGACGGATGGCCTCGACGGCCTCGCCATCGTGCCGGTGATGATCGCGGCGGCGAGCCTCGGGCTCATTGTCTATCTCGTCGGCAATTTCAATTTTTCGACCTATCTCGAACTTCATTTCGTGCGCGGCTCGGGCGAGCTTGCCATCATCTGCGGTGCCATTCTTGGTGCTGGCCTCGGCTTCCTGTGGTTCAATGCGCCGCCTGCAATGATCTTCATGGGCGACACGGGTTCGCTGTCGCTCGGTGGTGCCCTCGGCGCCATCGCGGTTGCCGCCAAGCACGAGATCGTGCTTGCCATCATCGGCGGCCTCTTCGTGCTTGAAACCGCCTCTGTCATCATCCAGGTCGCGTCTTTCAAGATGACCGGAAAGCGCGTCTTCGCCATGGCGCCGCTGCATCACCATTTCGAGCAGAAGGGCTGGAAGGAGCCCACCATCGTCATCCGTTTCTGGATCATCGCCATCGTTCTGGCGCTGATCGGCCTTTCCACGCTGAAGCTGAGGTAGAGCATTGTTTCCTGCCACCTCATTCAAGGGCAAGAAGGTTGCCGTCTTCGGACTGGCACGATCCGGCACGGCCTGCATCGAGGCCTTGCGGCTGGGTGGTGCCGAGGTTCATGCCTGGGACGATTCCGCTCCGGCGGTCGAGAAAGCGCGGGGGCAGGGGCTTCCCATCACCAGTCTCCACGGTCTCGATTTCGCCGGTCTCGATGCGCTCGTGCTGAGCCCCGGCGTGCCCCTCACGCATCCCGAGCCGCACTGGACCGTGCTGAAGGCCCGCCATGCCGGGATCGAGGTCATCGGCGACACGGAAGTATTCGCGCGTGAAGCGGCCAAGGCGGGTTCGCGCATCGTCGGGATCACCGGCACCAACGGCAAGTCGACCACCACGGCCCTGATTGGCCATGTGCTGCGCGAGGCGGGACTCGATGTGGATGTTGGCGGCAACATCGGCACGGCGGTGTTCCTTCTCCGCCAGCCGGTGAAGGACCGCATCTATGTGCTTGAACTCTCTTCCTTTCAGATTGACCTGATGCCGGGACTTGCTCCGCAAGTCGGCATTCTCACCAACATCACGCCCGACCATCTCGACCGCCATGGCAACATGGAGAATTACGCAGCGGTGAAGGCCCGCATGTTCGCGAAAGTGGGCGAGGGCAATACCGTGCTGTGCGGCGTGGATGATGGATGGTGCGCCTCGATCGCCGACAAGGCGCGATGGACGGGAGCCGATGTTCGCAAGGTCTCGGTCATCGAGGGACTTGCAGATGGCATCACCGCCCATGACGGAATCCTGCGCGACCGCCGCGCCGGACTTGAGGAAGCGCAGATCGACCTCCGCGGCATGCCCGCTATGAAGGGCCGGCACAACTGGCAGAATGCCTGCATGGCCTATGGCGCGGCGCACGCGTTCGGCGTGGCGCTGCCGGTCATAGAAGCTGCAATGAAGAGCTTCCCCGGCCTTGCGCACCGCATGCAGCAGGTGGCTCGCGCCGGAGCGATTGCCCTCATCAACGATTCCAAGGCCACCAACGCGGATGCCGCCGAAAAGGCGCTGGCCTCCTTTGAGAACATCTACTGGATCGCCGGCGGCATCGCGAAGGCAGGCGGCATCGAGCCACTGCGCCCGCTGTTTGCCCGTGTGGCGCGGACCTACCTCATCGGTCAGGCCACGGAGCAATTTGCAGCAACGCTTGGGACCACTATGCCGGTGGAGGCCTGCGGTACGCTGGAGAATGCGGTTTCTGCCGCGCTCCGCGATGCCAGGGCCGATGGCAAGCCGGGCGCGGTGGTGCTGTTGTCGCCGGCTTGCGCATCCTTCGACCAGTATCCCAACTTCGAAGTTCGGGGCGATGCCTTTGTCAAGGCCGTCTCGCAGCTTCCCGGCATCGAGATGACACTTCCAGGAGAGACCCATGCTGCTCGGACGTAGCGATCGCGGACTTCTCGCGCAGTGGTGGTTCACCGTGGACCGCGGACTGATGTTTGCCGTGCTCCTGCTCATGTCGGCGGGCGTGCTCATCAGCATGGCGGCCAGCCCGCCAGTCGCCGATCGCATTGGTGTCGGCACGTTCCATTTCATCAAGGGGCAGCTGATGTATCTGGTGCTGGCCGTGCCCATGCTGGTGGCGCTGTCGTTCTTCCCGCCACGCATGGCAAGGCGCTCGGGCCTCATCGTCTTTGGCCTTTCGCTCGTTCTCATGGTGGCGGCCCTGTTCTTCGGTCCGGAGATCAAGGGCGCGCATCGCTGGATCAATGTCGGTCCGCTCAATCTCCAGCCTTCTGAGCTCGCAAAGCCCAGTTTCGTCATCGTTGCTGCGTGGTTCCTTGCGGAACACACGCGCCGCCCGGAAATGCCGGGCAACTATATCGCGTTCCTGATGGCGGGGCTGTTCATCGGCCTTCTGGTTTTGCAGCCCGACTTCGGTCAGACGGCGCTTGTGGTTCTCACCTTCGGATCGATGCTGCTGATCTATGGAATTCCATGGATTGCCGTTCTGGGCCTGGCCGGCCTAGGCGTTGGCGGCGTCTTCGCTGCCTATTTCATGGTTCCTCACGTTCAGTCGCGCATCGACCGCTTCCTCAGCCCCGACAAGGGCGACACGTTCCAGGTCGATACTGCGATCCGCGCTTTCAAGAATGGCGGGTTGATGGGCGCGGGCCCCGGTGGCGGTGACGCCAAGCTGGTGCTGCCCGATGCCCATACCGACTTCACCTTCGCGGTGGTCGGCGAGGAATTCGGGTTGATCGCCTGCCTGCTCCTGATGTCGCTCTTCGCCTTCGTGGTGCTCCGCGTGCTGGTGCGTGCCAAGTCTGAACATGACCCCTTCACGGCGCTTTCGCTGAGCGGCCTTGCACTCGCCTTTGGCTTCCAGGCCGTGATCAACATGGGCGTGAACGTCGCGCTGCTGCCTGCCAAGGGCATGACGCTGCCGTTCATCTCTTATGGCGGCTCGTCGCTTATCGGCATGGCCTTCGCGATGGGACTGGTGCTCGCATTGGCGCGGCGGAGGCCGGGTCTCCAGCAGCGCAGCCATGCGCTGTCACCTGCGTTTGCGTGAGCGGGCATGGCAGGCACCGGCATCATCGTTCTGGCGGCGGGCGGCACGGGTGGGCATCTGTTTCCGGCACAGGCGCTGGCTGAGGAGCTGAACCGGCGCGGCTATACCGTCCATCTGATGACCGACGAGCGCGTGCGGGACTACGGAAAGTCGTTCCCGGCCGCCGAGACCCACATCGTCCATGCCGCCACCATCACGCCATCGAAACCGCTCGGCGTGCCGGGACAGGTGCTGAAACTCTACGGCGGCTATCGCAAGGCGCGCGAGAGTCTTGCGCGGGTGAAGCCGCTCGCCGTCGTCGGCTTTGGCGGCTATCCGTCATTTCCACCAATCTTTGCCGCAGCACGGCTGAAAATCCCGTCCTGCGTTCACGACCAGAACGCCGTCATGGGCCGTGCCAACCGGGTGCTGGCGAAATGGGCTGATGCGGTTGCCTCGTCATTCCCCGACTTGAGAGGCCTGCCGCCGGGCTGCGAGGCCAAGCTCACCATCACAGGCAATCCCGTGCGGGACATCGTTCTCCAGCACAGGGCAGCACCTTATCCGGCCTTCGACAGCTTCAACCTTCTGGTCTTCGGCGGCAGTCAGGGCGCGCAGTTCTTTGGAGAGTTCATGCCAAAGGTCTTTGCCGCCATGAGTGCAGAGGACCGAAAGCGCATCCGCCTGACGCAGCAAGTCCGGCCCGAGAACATGAGTCAAGTCAAGGCGTTATACAGCGGACTTGAACTCGACTGTGAACTGAATCCCTTCTTCATGGACATGCCCGCGCGCATAGCAGGGGCGCATCTCGTGGTTTGCCGTTCCGGCGCATCGACGATTGCCGAACTGGGCGTCATCGGCAGGCCCGCCATCATGGTGCCGCTGCCCCACGCTCTCGACAACGACCAGTTGCGCAATGCAGAAAGCTTCGCCAATGCCGGGGCTGGGTGGGTTCATCCACAGGCCGCGCTCAAGCCAGAATCCTTTGCCCAATTTCTGACATCACTCCGCTCTCAACAGCCGCAACTCCAGAAGGCGGCTGCCGCCGCGCTCGGCCATGGGAAACCGGATGCCGCGCAGCGGCTGGCCGACCTCACCGAAAAGATCGCAGGGAAACACACGACATGAAACTTCCGGGCAATGTTGGCCCCATCCATTTCATCGGCATCGGCGGCATCGGCATGAGCGGCATCGCCGAAGTCATGGCGACGCTCGGCTACAAGGTCCAGGGCTCGGACCTCACCGACAATTACAACATCGCGCGGCTGCGCAAGGCCGGGATCGACGTTCACATCGGGCACCGCGCCGACAACGTCTGCGAGGCGCAGGTGGTGGTGGTGTCGTCTGCCGTGAAGGACGACAATCCGGAACTGGTTGAGGCCCGCAACCGCTATCTCCCCATCGTGCGGCGCGCAGAGATGCTCGCCGAACTGATGCGCTTCAAGTCCTGCGTGGCGGTCGGCGGCACGCATGGAAAGACCACGACCACATCGCTGGTTGCGGCACTGCTGGACGCCGGAAATCTCGATCCGACCGTCATCAACGGCGGCATCATCAACGCCTATGGCACCAACGCGCGGCTCGGCAAGGGTGACTGGATGGTGGTCGAGTCGGATGAGTCCGATGGCACCTTCGTCAAGCTCCCGGCCGATGTCGTGATCGTTACCAACATCGATCCCGAGCATCTCGATCATTACGGCACGTTCGACAAGGCTAAGGAAGCCTTCCTCGCCTTCGTCGAGAACATTCCGTTCTACGGCTTTGCCGTCATGTGCATCGACCATCCGGTGGTGCAGGAGCTTATCGGGCAGGTGCGCGACCGCCGCGTCATCACCTATGGCCGCAGCCCGCAGGCCGACGTGCGCCTGATGGATGTGAACTACGTCGATGGCGAGACGCGCTTCTCGGTGCGCCTGACGAACCGCCGCACCGGCGAGACGCATGACATCGACAATCTCAGCCTCGCCATACCCGGCGACCACAATGCGCTGAACTCGACGGCCGCCTTGGCGGTGGCAAAGGAACTCGGCATGTCGGACGACGACATCCGCAAGGGGTTCAAGAGCTTCACCGGCGTCAAGCGCCGCTTCACCCGCACCGGCGCCCACAATGGCGTGACCGTCTATGATGACTACGGTCATCACCCGGTGGAAATCGCCGCCGTGCTCAGTGCCGCGCGGCGTGTCACACAGGGCAAGGTGGTTGCCGTCATGCAGCCGCATCGCTACACGCGGCTCTCCTCGCTCTTCAACGAGTTCTGCACCTGCTTCAACGATGCGGACACGGTGATCGTGGCTCCGGTCTATGCAGCGGGCGAGTCGCCCATCGAGGGTGCCTCGCACATGTCGCTGGTCGATGGCCTCAAGTCACGCGGCCACCGCTCGGTTCATGCGATCGACAAGCCCGAGCAACTCGCGCCGCTCGTCCGCAACATCGTGAAGCCGGGCGACATCGTGATGTGCCTGGGTGCCGGCACCATCACGCAATGGGCCTATGCCCTGCCGGGTCAGCTTGAAGCCTTCGACAAGGCGGCTTCGTGATGCCTGCGCTGGATGGTGCGGCGCTGCTGAAGCGCTTGCCCGAAGTGCGCGGCCGGCTTGAGGCCAATGCGCCGCTGGCAGATCTGACCTGGTTTCGAGCGGGCGGGCCTGCGGAGGTGCTGTTCACGCCGGCGGACGAGGCCGACCTCGCTGCTTTCCTGAAGGCCACGCCGAAAGATGTGCCTGTCTATGTGATCGGTGTTGGCTCCAATCTTCTCGTTCGCGACGGCGGCGTGCCGGGTGTCGTCATCCGCCTGGGGCGCGGCTTTGCCAATGTCACGGAGGAAGAGGGCCATCGGGTGCGCGCCGGAACGGCGGTGTTGGATGTCCGCGTCGCCCGCTTCGCGCTGGAGAAAAGTATCGATGCATTAACCTTTCTGAGAGGTATACCGGGCACCATCGGCGGCGCGTTGCGCATGAATGCCGGGGCCTATGGGGGCGAGACCAAGGACATTCTGATCGAGGCACGCGCTGTAGACCGGTCGGGGATGATCCACGTGCTGTCCAATGCGGACATGAAATATACCTATCGCCATTCGGGAGCGCCGGGGGACCTTGTGTTCACGGAGGCGCTGTTCCAGGGCCGTCCGGGCGATCCCGCCGAGATCTCTGCCGCGATGGACAAGATCACGGAGAGCCGGGAGGCAACGCAGCCGATCAAGAGCCGCACTGGCGGGTCCACCTTCAAGAACCCGCCTGGCAACAAGTCGTGGCAGCTGATCGACAAGGCGGGCATGCGCGGTTATGCGGTCGGTCCCGCGAAAGTCTCCGAGCTTCATTGCAACTTCCTCATCAACGAAGGCGGTGCCACGGCTTCGCAGATCGAGGAACTGGGCGAAACCGTGCGCGCGAAGGTCAAGGCAACGTCCGGCGTCGAGCTCGACTGGGAAATCAAGCGTATCGGCCTTCCCGCAGTAGGTGCCGCATGAACACGCGCCGCATTCCGCAGGATACGACAGTCGCGGTCCTGATGGGCGGCTGGTCCGCCGAGCGCGACGTCAGCCTTGCCTCAGGCGAGGCCTGTGCAGGTGCGCTGCGCCGCGCGGGCTTCAATGTGGTTCCGGTCGACGTCAAGCGTGACCGCATCGTGTCAATCCTGCAGGACCTGAAGCCGGACGTGGCCTTCAATGCGCTGCACGGCAAGTGGGGCGAGGACGGCTGCTGTGCTGCGATCCTCGAGACGCTCCAGATTCCCTATACGCATTCCGGCGTGCTGGCCTCTTCGCTCGCCATGCACAAGGAGAAGTCCAAGATCATATTCCGCGAGGCCGGGCTACCAGTGGCCGAGAGCAAGCTCGTGGACATCGAGACTGTAGCGACACAGCATCCGATGCCGCCTCCCTATGTGGTGAAGCCCGTCGCCGAGGGTTCCAGCGTGGGGGTGCACATCGTGCTCTCGACGTCGAATGGACCTGCGGCCATGGTGCTGGAACAGCGCGCCATCTTCGGTGACCAGGCGATGGTCGAGCGCTTCATTCCAGGCAAGGAATTGACCTGCGCGGTCATGGGCGACGTGGCGTTGGGCGTCATCGACATCGTGTCGAAGAGCTCCACCTGGTACGACTACAATTCCAAATACGCGCCCGGTGGCTCGCAGCACATCCTGCCCGCCGAGATTCCGAAGGACATCTATCGCAAGTGCCAGCAATATGCGCTCAAGGCACATCAGGCGCTGGGCTGCCGTGGCATCTCGCGCGCGGACTTCCGCTACAATGACACCGTGAAGGATGGCGAGCTCATCCTTCTCGAAGTGAACACCCAGCCGGGCATGACGGGCACCTCGCTCGTTCCCGAACTTGCGGCCCACGCGGGCCACAGTTTCGAGGACCTTGTCGCCTGGATGGTCAATGATGCGTCGTTCGACCGATGACAGACACAACGCTCCATGTTTATGAACGCCCGCGCCGCTCGCTGAGCTGGCTCGATCGCGGCAATGAGTTCCGCGTGCGTTTCGCCGTGCGCGCCTCTGCCTTGCTGTTCCTCGGTGCGGTCATCTCCACGGGCCTCATCAGGGGCGAGTATCTCGACTATGAGGGCAGCCGCTGGCTCCAGCTTCCGGGAAAGGCCGCGGGCGTCGTGGGCATGGCGGCTGAAGACATCACCATCACAGGGCTGTCGCATCACGATCCCGAAGCGCTGCTGGGGGCCATCGGAATAGCTCCAGGCGGATCTCTCATTGGATTCGACGCCGCCGTCGCGCGCCGCATCCTGGAGAACCTGGACTGGATCGAGGCGGCCAAGGTACAGCGCAGGTTTCCCAACCAGCTCGATATCTCCGTGCGCGAGCGTGAGCCTTTTGCCATCTGGCAGCGGGGTCCTTCCTACTACATCATCGACAAGAGTGGCACGGCCATGAGCGGTCTCTCCGCCGCCGAGCTTGTCCGGCTGCCGCTCGTCACAGGCGAGGGCGCCAACAAGGCCGCAGCGGATCTCATTAACCAAGTTTCAGCCTATCCTGACTTACTGTTGCAGGTGAAGGCGGCGGCCCGGGTGGGCGACCGCCGCTGGACGCTCTATCTCGACAGCGGCATCACGGTGCAGTTGCCGGAGCAGGGCTGGCAGGACGCGATCCGGATGGTGGACGAGCTGCACAAGTCGCAGCGGCTCCTGTCCAAGGGCATCAAGTCGGTCGACTTGCGGCTCGATGGGCGCGTGATGGTGGAAGTGGCCGAAGTGAAGGCCGAGGACGTCGAGACCGGAAAGAAAAAGAAGGTGGCGAAGAGTCACTGAAGTCGGACCGGGGTGTGTTGGGTTCCAGGGGTGTTGCGTCATGACGGTGGTACAGTTTCAGGGTAAGAGCGGGCCGAAGACCCCCGCCGTGACGAAAGGCGGCATCGTTGCTGCCCTTGACATCGGGTCGACCAAGATCAGTTGCCTCATCGCGGAGGCCGTGCCCGCCAAGCATCGCAGTTCCGATTCAGACGACAAGAACAGCCTGAAGGTTCTGGGCGTTGGCCACCAGATCTCGCGCGGCATCCGCGCGGGGACGATCATCAATGTCGATGAGGCCGAGCGCGCCATCAGGTTGGCGGTCGATGCCGCCGAGCGCATGGCCCAGCGTACCATCAGCGAAATCTATGTGAACGTCTCCGGCGGACGCCCGCAGTCTCGTCTTTTCACCGGCACCGAAAAGACACAGGGGAACCAGGTGAGTTCGCGCGACCTGGACCGCGTCCTCGACACGACCCTGACGCAGGTCGATCCTGGCCGCCGCTCCATCCTGCATCTGTCGCCGCTACAATATCATCTGGATGACGCGCGGGGGGTCAAGGAACCCGTCGGCATGTTCGGCGAAACGCTGTCGCTTGACCTTGGCGTCGTGACCGTGGAGACGCCGCACCTCCGTAACCTGACGCTTGCCGTCGAGCGCGCCCATCTGGCTGTCGCGGGCTTTGTCATGGCGCCCTATGCCTCGGCTCGTGCCGTGCTGGCGGATGACGAGAAGACGCTGGGCGTGACAGTCGTCGACATGGGCGGCGCCACCACCAGTTTCGCGATCTTCCACGAGAACCATCTGGTCTCGGCCGACATCGTGCCGCTGGGAGGCCAGCACATCACCAACGACATCGCCAGGGGCCTGTCGACCACCATTGCCCATGCCGAGCGCATGAAGACACTGTGGGGCTCTGCGCTGGCCTCCCAGGTCGATGAGCGCGAGATGATCTCAGTACCACTGCTTGGCGAGCGTGGTGTGGATACCGTGCAGCAGGTTCCCAAATCGATGCTGACAGGCATCATCCGTCCGCGCCTCGAAGAGACGTTCGAGATGCTGCGCGACAAGCTGGAGAAATCCGGAGCAGCCCATCTCGCGGGCCGCAGGCTGGTGATCACGGGCGGCGCCAGCCAGCTCAATGGCGTGCGCGAGGTTGCAAGCCAGTGGCTCGACCGTCAGGTGCGCCTGGGTTCACCCGCCCATGTGCAGGGCATGCCGGAGTCAGCGCATTCGCCTGGATTTGCCGTGTGCGCAGGCCTCCTCAACTATGCACTCAAGCCCGACCAGCATTATGCGCTGCCCAAGGCCAAGGCCGAAGAAGTGGAGCGCGCCCAGGCAGGCTACGTCCGCCGCATGGGCCGCTGGATCGCCGACAGCTTCTGAGTTGCCGTAGCGACTGAGTTTGCATAGCGGAAGGGCAGGCGCTATATGCGCTCGCTCAATGCTGTATCTCGAAATCCTGCTTGTTCTGGGCCTTGTCCTGCTGAACGGCGTCTTGGCCATGTCGGAACTGGCTGTCGTGTCGTCCCGTCCGGGCCGTCTCAAGGCCATGAGCGACCGTGGCGTCACAGGCGCGCGGCGCGCCCTTCAATTGGCCGAGAACCCCGGCCGATTTCTCTCCACAGTTCAGGTGGGCATCACGCTCGTTGGCATTCTCGCAGGCGCGGTTTCGGGCGCGGCCCTGGGCGACCGGCTGGCGGGTTTCCTGACCGGCATCGGATTCTTTCCCGACTATGCGGATGCCGTGGGCTTCGCGCTGGCAGTCACGGCAATCACCTATGTGTCGCTCATCATCGGCGAATTGGTGCCGAAGCAGATCGCGCTCAAGAATCCCGAGATCATTGCGTGCCGCGTAGCCTATCCCATGAGCCTGCTCTCGAAGCTTGCCGCGCCATTCGTCTGGCTTCTCGACGGGTCGGGACGCTTGCTGATCAGGCTGCTCGGCCTGAAGGAGACAAGCGAGGCGACGGTGACCGACGAGGAGATCAGGACCCTCATCGCCGAAGCGGAGTCGGCGGGTGTCATCGAGAGCGGCGAACGCGACATGATCGCGGGCGTCATGCGCCTTGGCGACAGGCCGGTGCGTGCTTTGATGACGCCGCTGACCGCTATCGACATGCTGGACATGGACGACGAGCTCGCGGACATACGCAAGAAAATCCTCGCCACGCCGCACTCGCGCATTCCGGTCCGCGGTGACGACCCGGAGCAGGTGATGGGAATCGTCGCCATCAAGGACGTGGCCGATGCGCTGCTGGAGCGGCGCAAGCTGGATCTGGGAAAGCTCGTGCAGACGGTCCCGGTCATTCCGGAATCGATGCCGGCGCTCGAAGCCATGGAGCTGTTTCGTGGCTCTTCCGTGCACATGGCCTTCGTCCAGGACGAATACGGCCGGACTCTCGGCATCGTTACGGCGGCCGACCTGCTCGAGTCCATTGCGGGCAGCTTCGAAGGCGAGCCGGGGAGCCATGAGGGTGCAATCCAGCGCGACGACGGGTCCTGGCTGCTGTCGGGTGAAATGGCGGCCGACGAGATGGCAGAACTCATTGGCTTCACGTTGCCGCCCAAGCGGCGCTACGAGACGGTGGCTGGCCTCGTCATCGATGCGCTCAAGCATCTGCCCTCTCTGGGGCAGGCCGTGAAGATCGGTCAATGGCGCTTCGAGGTGATCGACCTCGATGGGCGCAGGGTAGACAAGGTGCTGGTGAGCCGGACGACTGGAGTTCACCGTCAGGCGGCTTCGCCCCAGCGAAACTAACCGCAGATTAGCGGCCTGATTCAAATCAGTTCAGTTTTAGACTCATTTTCCGGGATTGGTTAGCGCGCGTTAACCATTTGTTATGGATTGGGTAAGAAATATGGATTCGGCAAATCAATCCGGGCGCCGAAACATGACAATCAATCTTACCGTACCGAATCTCTCTGATCTGAAGCCTCGTATCACCGTGTTTGGCGTCGGAGGTGCGGGCGGTAACGCCGTCAACAACATGATCGAAAGCCGCCTCGAGGGCGTCGAGTTCGTCGTGGCGAATACTGATGCGCAGGCACTCATGCAGAATGCCGCGCAACGCAGGGTTCAAATGGGCACAGCTCTGACGCAGGGGCTGGGTGCTGGATCTCAACCACAGATCGGTGCCGCTGCCGCCGAGGAGGCATTGCCTGAAATCCTCGACCATCTCGCAGGCTCTCACATGGCCTTCATCACCGCGGGCATGGGCGGCGGGACCGGCACCGGAGCCGCTCCCGTCATCGCGCGCGCTGCCAAGGAGCAGGGCATCCTCACCGTCGGCGTCGTAACGAAGCCCTTCCACTTCGAGGGCGTTCGCCGCCAGCAGACCGCCGAGCGCGGCATCGAGCAGCTTGCCAAGCACGTCGACACGCTGATCGTCATTCCCAACCAGAACCTCTTCCGCGTCGCCAACGAGAAAACCACCTTTGCCGCCGCCTTCGCGATGGCAGACCAGGTGCTCTATTCGGGCGTCGCCTCGATCACCGAACTGATGACCAAGGAAGGCCTCATCAACCTCGACTTCGCCGACGTCCGCGCGATCATGAGCGAGATGGGCCGTGCCATGATGGGTACCGGAGAAGCCTCGGGCGACAAGCGCGCCATCGAGGCCGCTGAAGCCGCGATCTCCAACCCGCTGCTCGATGATGTTTCGATGCGCGGCGCCCGCGGGTTGCTGATTTCGATCACCGGCGGTCCCGACCTGACGCTTTACGAAGTCGATGAAGCCGCAACCCGCATCCGCGAGGAAGTGGACCCCGAAGCCAACATCATCCTCGGCGCCACATTCGACGAATCGCTCGAAGGCATCATGCGCGTCTCGGTCGTTGCAACCGGGCTGGCTGCCGAGGCGCTCAAGGGAGCCAAGACCGAAGAAGCCGAGGAACAAGCCGACAAGCCTTCCGTCTTCGGTTTCCACGGCAAGGGCAACCAGACGGCGCCCAAGAAGCCTGTGCAGCAGCCCGCTCCGATGGCTGCCCGCATGCCGGTCATCGTGACGACGCAACCCGCCGTGCAGCAACCCGCGCAGCAGGTTCAGCCCTTCATGCAGGACGAGCAGGAGCCCGAAGCACAACCTGAGCCGGTGCATCTGACTCCCGTCGCCCAGCAGCCCCAGCAGCAGGCCCGTCCCGTCCGCATGCCCGGGATCGAGGATTTCCCGCCGCAGGTGAAGAAGCAGATCGAAGTGCAGCAGGGCCGCATCGAGTCGATTGCCGCTCATGCCGAAAAGAAGAAGCCCGGCCTGTTCCAGCGACTGGCCAGCGTCGGACTCGGCCGCAAGGACGATCCGGCACCCAGCCAGCGCGAACCCACCATCGCCATGCAACCCGTTGCCCGCCAGCCGGTCCAGGTGCGGCCGCAGGCCCAGCCACAACCGCAACCGGCGCAGCCTGCCCAGCCCGACATGGACGATGATCAGCTGGAGATCCCAGCGTTTCTGCGCCGCCAGGCCAACTGATTGATTTCATGGGAAAAGCCTTGAACCCGGCGGTCACACTTCCGCCGGGTTTCCGGCATTTATGAAGGCTCAGGCGGCGATGGTGTTTTGCCTGCACGACGGCTAAGACCCGCGTCTGGTGCGGGACCAGCTTTTGAGTCGTGCGTTGAGGGATGTGGTTTCCGTTGAGGTCTTTGGTGCCGGTGATACGCAAGACAGCTCATGCCGTGGTGGCGCTCGCCATTGCCATGTCGGTTACCGGCTGTGCCACGAACATCATGGATGGCATCTGGGGCGACGACACGTCCAGCGGCAGTTCGACGGCGGCCATGAGCACCGGTGTCGCGCCCGACATGGCCTCGGCAAACGAGGGACAGGAAGTCGCCAAGCTCTACAATGAGGGGCTGGCTGCTCTGGCCGATGGATCGAACAAGACCGCAGTCAAGAAGTTCGCCGAAGTCGAACGGCAATATCCCTATTCGAGTTCCGCCACCAAATCGATCCTGATGCAGGCCTATGCGCAGTACCGGCAGGGTCATTGGGACGACACGATCGTTGCCGCCAACCGTTTCGTGACGCTGCATCCGGGCCACAAGGATGCGGGCTACGCCTACTATCTCATCGCGGTTTCGAACTACAACAGGATCAGTGACGCCAAGCGCGACCAGACAGCGACCAAGCAGGCTGTCGCCGCGCTGGAAGAAGTCGCACAACGCTATCCCGGAACGGCCTATGCCCAGGATGCCGCGCAGAAGGTGATCGTGGCGCGCGACCATCTGGCCGGCAAGGAAATGGAAGTCGGCCGATATTATTACCGCCAGGGCAGCTATCTCGCCGGCATCAACCGCTTCAAGCGGGTGGTGACGGATTTCCAGAACACCAGCCAGACGCCGGAAGCGCTTTACCGGCTGTCGGAAGGCTACATGGCCTTGGGCGTCGTCTCCGAGGCGCAGACAGCGGCGGCGGTACTGGGCCACAACTATCCCAACTCGGACTGGTACAAGGACGCCTACCGTCTCGTCTCCAGCGACGGGCAGGCTCCGGTCGAGAACGAGGAGTCGTGGATATCGAAGGCGTTCGACACGATCAATCCGCTCTAACTCGCCTCTCGCGCATGGCTGCGATTCCGCTATAAACTGCGGCCATGCTCACCGCTCTCTCCATTCGCGACATCGTCCTGATCGAGAAGCTCGATATCTCGCTCGACAAGGGCCTCACCGTGCTCACCGGGGAAACGGGTGCCGGCAAATCCATCCTGCTCGATTCGCTTGGCCTCGCCCTTGGCGCCCGAGGTGACTCGAGCCTCGTGCGGTCAGGCGCCGAGCGCGGTGTCGTCACCGCCGCCTTCAGCCTGCCGAAGACGCATCCGGCCTTCGCAATCCTCAAGGAGCAGGGGGTGGATGCCGAGGGCGAACTCGTCATCCGCCGGATCCAGAATGCCGATGGCCCCAGCCGTGCTTCCATCAACGACCAGCCCGTCAGCCTCAACCTGCTGCGCCAGATCGCCGTGGCGCTGGCCGAGATCCACGGCCAGCACGCCGACCGGGCGCTGGTCGACGTGACCGTGCACCGGAGGCTTCTCGATGCATTTGGCGGGCATGATGCCGAAGTCATGGATGTGTCCGCGCTGTGGGCCAGGGCCGCCGCCGCCGAGGCAGCGCTCAATGACCACCGCCGCCTCATGGAGCGGGCGGAAGCCGAGCGCGAGTACCTGGAGCACGCGGCAGAGGAGCTTCGCGCGCTCAACCCCATTGAGGGCGAAGAGGCGCTTCTTGCCGAAGCACGGCAGATGATGATGTCATCCGAGCAATATGCCGATGCGTTGACCGATGCCGAGGAGGCCCTTGCGGGCGATGGCACGTCGGTTGCCCGCCTGAACGCCGCGCTTCGCAAGCTTGAGCGGCGGCGGGAGACGGCGGGCGGGCGGCTCGACCATGTCTGCCAGGCGCTCGACCGCGTGCTGGCCGAGATCACCGAGGCCGAACGCGCCATAGCCGAGGCGCAGCGCTCCTTCATCTTCGATCCGAAGGAACTGGAGAAGTCGGAGGAGCGGCTGTTCGCGCTTCGGGCGGCCGCGCGGAAATTCAAATGTACGGTCGATACGCTGGCCCAGGTGCGCGAGCGCTTCGATACCGAATTGCAGGCCTTGAGCGATGGCGGCGGGCGGCTGCGGAAGCTTGAGCAGGAGTTCAGACAAGCGCGTGATGCGTTTGATAGTGCAGCGGAAAAGCTCTCCAACAAGCGCCGCAAGACGGCCAGGCTGCTCGACAAGGCGGTGATGGTGGAACTGCCGCCCTTGAAGCTTGAGCGGGCGCGTTTCGAGACCGCCATCGAGACCGATGCCGGAAAGCCCGGCTCCCATGGCATCGACCGTATCGAGTTCATGGTGGCCGCCAACCCGGGAACACCATTGGCCCCGCTGATGAAAGTCGCCTCGGGCGGTGAACTCGCGCGTTTCATGCTTGCGCTCAAGGTGATCCTTGCGTCCAAGGGATCGGCCCCCACGCTCATCTTCGACGAGATCGACACAGGCGTGGGGGGCGCCGTGGCGGATGCAATCGGGGCGAGGCTGTCACGGCTGGCTGGCAATCTTCAGGTGCTGGCGGTCACGCACAGCCCGCAGGTGGCCGCGCGGGCCTCGCAGCACATGCTGATCTCCAAGATGGAGGAGGTGGCTTCGAAGCGCATGGTGACGCGCGTGCAGCCCTTGTCCTCGGGGAGCCGCCGCGAGGAAGTGGCCCGCATGCTATCGGGCGCGCAGGTGACGGAAGCCGCGCGTGCGCAAGCCGATGAACTGCTTCGCGGCAGGGGCTGATGGCAAGGAAACCGATCCCGGTCGAAGACCTTACGCCCCTCGAAGCTGCTTCCGAACTGCAAAGGCTGGCAGAAGAGATTGCGGAACATGACCGCGCCTATCACGAACATGACGCTCCAACGATTTCGGATGCTGAGTACGACGCTCTCAGGCTCCGCAACGACGCCATCGAGGCGCGCTTTCCAGAGCTGATCCGCGAGAACTCACCATCGCGCCGCGTGGGCTCTGGCCTGCTCGCGAAATTCGGCAAGGTTCGTCACGCCGTTCCCATGCTGTCGCTCTCCAACGGTTTCAGCGAGGAAGACGCCACGGAGTTTGTGGGCCGCATCCGGCGGTTCCTCAATCTTCCTGATAATGAAGTGGTGGAGATCACCGCCGAGCCGAAGATTGACGGTTTGTCGATTTCGCTCCGCTATGAAAACCGCAAGCTCATGCAGGCGGCAACCCGGGGGGATGGCTTCGAGGGCGAGAACGTCACGGCCAACGTGATGACAATGGCCTCGGTGCCGAAGCGGCTGCACGGCGATGCTCCCGAACTGGTTGAGGTGCGGGGCGAAATCTACATGTCCCACAAGGACTTCGCGGCACTAAATGAGAAACAAATTCAATGCGGCGAGAAGACCTTCGCCAACCCCCGCAACGCGGCGGCGGGTTCGCTCCGCCAGCTCGATCCGTCGATCACCGCGTCACGGCCCCTGAAATTCTTTGCCTATGCCTGGGGTGAGGCGCCTGCTTTGCCTGCGAAGACCCAGATGGGCGTGATCGATGCCTTTGCGTCCTGGGGGCTCCCAACCAATCCGCTCATGAAACTGTGCCGCTCGGTCGAGGAGTTACTGGCGCAATATCGCCTGATCGAAAGCCAGCGCGCCGAACTTGGCTATGACATCGACGGCGTCGTCTACAAGGTGAACCGCCTCGATTGGCAGCAGCGGCTGGGCTTCGTATCGCGCAGCCCGCGCTGGGGGCTGGCCCACAAGTTTTCCGCCGAGAAGGCGACGACCATTCTGGAGAAGATCGACATCCAGGTGGGGCGCACCGGGGCTCTCACCCCTGTCGCTCGTTTGAAGCCCGTCACGGTCGGCGGCGTCGTCGTCACCAATGCAACGCTGCATAACGAGGACGAGATCGCACGGAAGGATATCCGCGAGGGCGATACGGTCACCGTGCAGCGGGCAGGTGACGTCATTCCGCAGATCCTCGGCCACATCCTTGAAAAGCGGCCTGCTGACTCTGTGCCTTATGTCTTCCCGCATGTCTGCCCGGTCTGCGGCAGCCATGCCGAGCGCGAGGAGCGAGCGTCGGGCAAGACGGATGCGGTGCGCCGTTGCACGGGTGGCCTCATCTGTGCCGCGCAACGTGTGGAACGTCTGAAGCATTTCGCCTCGCGCAATGCCTTCGACATCGAGGGCCTGGGCGACAAGATCATTGCGGAATTCTATGCCGATGGCCTGATCCAGTGGCCGCATGACATCTTTACGCTGGAGGAGCGCGACAAGGGACAGCTCAAACGGCTGAAGAACCGCGAAGGCTGGGGCGAGGCGAGTGTCCGGAAGCTTTTCGACGCCATCGACGAGCGCCGCACCATCGGGCTTGACCGCTTCATATTTGCCCTCGGCATCCGCCATGTGGGTGAGACGACGGCGCGGGCATTGGCGCGCGCCTATGGCACGGCGGACGCCTTCCGCGACCAGATGATCGCCGCCTCGGACATGGAAGGCGAGGCGTGGAACGAACTCAATGCCATCGACGGCATCGGCGAGATCGTGGCGGAGGCCGTCGTCCAGTTCTTCGGCGAACCGCATAACCGCGATGTGGTCGACGAACTCCTCAAGCATGTGAACGTAACGCCGCTCGAAGCCCGCAGCACGACATCACCCGTGGCGGGCAAGACCGTGGTCTTCACCGGCGCATTGGAACGGATGACCCGCGAGGAAGCGAAGGCCATGGCCGAGCGGCTGGGCGCCAAGGTCTCAGGCTCCGTCTCCAAGAAGACGGATCTGCTGGTGGCGGGGCCGGGTGCCGGCTCGAAGCTCAAGGACGCCCAGAAACACGGCGTCGAGGTGATCGACGAGAACGAATGGTTCGTTCGCACGGGGCAGGGCTGATGCCCTGGGCCCTGTGCAGGGTTGTCCGTCAAGCTAACTCGAAATCGGTAAACAAAAGGGTCGTTCCCGCTGCCAGAGAAGCAATGACGACGGCCGCGCCCGCTCCGTTGGCGTCGGCGTCGAATTGCAGCCGCCCGGTCGCCTGAGTGTAGATCAGGAAATCGTCCTCGTCCTGAGCCGACGTGCCGAAGCGCAACTGGCCTTCTTCGACCTGAAAACCGATGATGCCGAAGGTCTGGAAATCGAGCGCGATGACATCGGTGCCGGACACGAAGTCGGTGATCACGTCGCGGTTGCCTGTGGTCGCGTTGCTCATGAGGAAGCGGTCCGCCCCGCCGCCGCCGGTCACCGTGTCGACGCCCAGCCCGCCATCCAGCGTGTCGGCACCACTGCCGCCGAT
>NZ_JBGSOZ010000178.1:0-15267 GCF_041738905.1 Aestuariivirga sp. | reverse complement strand
CCCGCGCCGCTCCGCCCGTCGATCGCACCACCCAAAATCGCGCCGCCGACGGCACCCAGCACGGCACCTGCGACGACATCGGCGCCATTGGCACGGCGGTCCGCCACGTCCTGCGCCCACTGCCGGCAATACGCCTTGCTTTTCGCTTCGGCTGGCGCAGCGGCAAGCATGGCGAACATGGGAACGAGAAGAAGGGCAGCACGTGTCATGGTTTCAACCGTTTGCGTCAGGCCAAATCATAGAAGCGAATTATGGCACGATTTGGAGAGACTTGCAGGAGCGGAGTTGCATGTTCCCTCACTTTCAGCGTGCATGGGTTAACTGACTGGCAGCGTCTGGCGATCAGGTCACAACAGACCGCACCACACAGAGGTTCATTCTGCCGGACTTGGCTACCGCTGGGTCAGGCGGCAAGGCTTGTGGCTTGCAGTTCCATCCGGTGGCCACTTGTGCGATTATGTTGATTCAGATGCCGCACTTGGGTCATGGTTTCGTGGATTCCTGCAGTGGTGAATCGGCCCGGCGCAGGGCCTGGAGGAGGCAGCAAAATGACGACCCTTACGCGGCTCCCCGCCGTCGAGACCCAATCGCTGGTCCTGCGCGAGATCGAGTTGCGCGATGCCGAACCGTTTTGCGGCTTCATGATGCAGGAGAACTACCAGCGCCACATCGCCATGCGGCTGTCGAGCGAGGCGGAGGTGAAGGCCTTCGTCAACCGCTCCGTATCGCGCCAGGGCGATGAGCGCCGCAACGTGTTCCATCTCGCCGCCGAAGAGAAGATGAGCGGCGAGGCCGTCGGTGACGGCTTCCTGATCGTGCAGCGCCCGAAGACCCTTGAAATCGGCTGGGGCTTGCATCCCGCCATGTGGCGCATGGGTCTCGGCACCGAGATCGCGCAGGCCCTTCTGGGCCTCGCCTTCGACCGGCTGAAGGCCGAGCGTGTGTGGTGCAAGGTAATGAGCCCCAATTCCGCTTCCGCAAAGCTCTCGAAACGGATCGGCATGCGGCATCTCCAGTCGCACCCCGACTATCCAGCGGGACAGGGCCGCTATGCGGCGGTCGAATTCTACGCCATATCCGCTACCGAATATTTCGACCTGCCCTACTGACATGGCCGCTGTTCCCCCGCTTTGCGACTTCGGCTGGAAAGCGCCGGACTTCTCGCTTCCCGGCGTCGATGGCAGGACCCACAGCCTGCAGTCGCTCAGGGGCGGGAAAGGCACGCTGGTCGCCTTCATCTGCAACCATTGCCCCTATGTGATTTCGGTGATCGGCCGTCTGGTGCGCGATGCCAATGACCTGGCGAAGCTGGGCATTGCCACCGTTGCCATCTCGTCCAACGATGCAGCTTACGAACCTGACGACAGCTTCGACAACATGAAGGCCTTCGCCGCCCGGCACGGCTTCACGTTTCCCTATCTCTACGACGAATCGCAGGACGTGGCGCGGGCCTATGGCGCGGTCTGCACGCCGGATTTCTTCGGCTTCAACGCAGGCCTCGAACTGCAATACCGCGGCCGCCTCGATGCCTCACGCAAGGACCTCGTGCCGGATGCGCGCCGCGACCTTTACGAGGCCTTGCGGCAGGTCGCCGAAACGGGCCGTGGACCGGCCGAACAAATTGCCTCCATGGGCTGCTCCATCAAGTGGAAAGGCCAATAGCCTCAGCGGCAATTGTTCCTCGCGGGAACGCCGCGCAGCCGGGCGGAGAGCCATGCCACTGCCTGCTTGCTCCCTGCTCCGAGCGAACTTCCGTGGCCTTTGCCCTTCAACACCACATATTCCATGTTGATGCCCGACCGGCAGCTGGACCGCACGAATTGTGCCGTCACCTGCGGCCGCACGATGTCATCCACATCGCCCTGCATGACCAGTGCGGGAACGCGCGAGCCCATGCCATAGAGCGAGTTCTGCACCAGCAGATCGGACCACGGCTTGAGCCGGGCGGGATCGGCTTTCAGGAACTGCTTTTCGAGGCCCTTCTGGGCCGCCAGCGCATCGAGCTTGCCGCCGAGATCGTCCACGCAGCTGCGGCCGACTTCACTCACGACAGCCGCGCCGCGCGTATCCACGAGAGTCCGCAACGAGGCACCGTATTTTACATTCCACGACGACAACGTGAAGGATGCCAGGATGCGGCCCGCCACCGTGGTCACGTTGGCACGGAGAAGGGCTGGCAAGTCGGTGGGCGGCGCTATGGCTGCCACTCCCTTGAGCTTCAGTTCGGGCGCATAGCCGCGTGAGAGTTCAGCCGCGAAGAGCGCGGCGTGGCCACCTTGGGAATAGCCCCATAGCGCATAGTCGTTGCTGCCGCCCACACCGGGGATCTGCTTTGCGGCCCTCACGGAGTCGATGGTCGCGAAAGCCTGGCCGCGCCCCACGAGATAGCCCATGGGGCCATCGGTGCCGAGGCCGGGATAGTCCGTCGCGGCGACCACGACACCCGCCGCCACGAGATCGTTGAGGCCGGCGATGGCCTTGATCGGAGATGCCCGCAGGGACGGCGCGCATTTTCGCGCAATGCCGGTCGTTGGGTGCGCCCAGGCGACGAAGCGGCGCTCCATGGGAACGCGTGGCGCCTTGTCGGGCAGCACCACGATGCCAGTCGAGAGCGTGGGCCGCATGCGATAGTCGCGCGTGACATAGGTGATGCGCCACGCCGACGCACGATAGAGCGCAGGCAGCTTGATGCGGTCGTACTTGAGCAGAGTTCCGGCCTTCAGCATCGCCTTAGGCGCTGGTGCCGTGGCCTGTCCGGGCGACTTCGGACGCGCGGCAAGGTCGCCTGACATGCCTGACAACGCCAGCAGGATGGCAGCCACGATGCCCGTCAGTGTCCTTGCAAGTGTCACGTCACGAATATCCCTTGCGGCGTTCGGGCGTACTCCCGGCCTTGTGCCGAGGGCAAGGCTGGGCGATGATCTGGTCCGGAGCGGCAAGCTAGGGACTGAAATCCTCACGGTCAATCCAATCGCCCGCCCCTTGAAAACTCGCCCGCGAGCACAGCATGATCCGGAATGACAGCATCGCGGAGCTCATCCTCGCAGTCGGGCGGCCTGCCTTTCCGGAGCGGCTGGTCGCGGCCGCTGGTGCCACGGTGCCACATGACGCGGCGGCCCTCATGATCCTGCATCCCGCGGCACCGCCCGCCGTCCTGGTCGACAGGCTGAAGCCGGCCGAGCGCTCCTATCTTTATGGCGATTATCTCTCGGGCGTCTATACGCTGAGCCCCTTCTATCGCGCCGCGCAGAAGCTGAAGGGGCCGCGCGTCGACCGCATCATGGACATCGCGCCGAAGGGCTTTACCCAGAGCGAGTATTACCGCCGCTACTTTGCACTGATCGGGGTGGACGACATGATCGGCCTGCTGATCCCGGCGAGTGACAGCGAGACAGTTTTCATGTCGTTCTCACGCAGTTCCGGCAGCCCGCGCTTCACGGCGGCCGAGGCCCGTTCGGTCGCCGCGCCCATAGGACTGTTTTCCGCCGCCGTCACCCGCCACACTGAGATTGCGGGCCCGCTTGCCAGCCGTCATATCGCATCAGCGGCAGCTTCGCCTGCCGCGGACAAGGCGCAACCCTCGGGCCTCACGCAGCGCGAGGCGCAAGTGGTCAACCTCATGCTGGAAGGCCACTCCTCACGCGCCATCGGCGAGGTGCTGAAGATTTCTGGTGAGACTGTCCGGGTACACCGCCGAAACATCTACGAGAAGCTCGGCGTGTCCTCTCAGGCCGAACTGTTCCGCTGGTTCCTGTCGCGCCAGGCCTGAGCCAGCGCGATCATGCATGCTCACATGCCCCGGTCTTCACCGTCGATCACGGAGATATCGGTGTTCTCATGCGGGTTGGCGTTCGCTTTCGGCCATTCGGGATAGCTGAAGTATTTCGCAATGTTCGGGTACACTTTTTTCCAGAGTTCCTGCACTTCGGGCTCAGGCGGAAAGCGAAACTCATTGGGGTCAATCCGACTCATGCTTATACAACCTTATAGCGAGTTACATTTTCGGTGGCTCTTTCACGGCCTCCCATGTGGCCATTTTTCACAAATTATTTCAATATGGTAAAACTTACATATTCTAGGTTGTGTATGTTCATCCACTTGCTGTAATTGATGACGCGGATACATAACCCGGTTGCGGTATGGCGGGACGGGTTGCCCTGCCCTAGTCTCTGCCCACACATTCAGGGAGATCGACGACCATGAGCCAGACCAACACGCCGCTGCGCGCGCGCCTCGAAAATGGCAATACGCCGAAGATGAAGGGCCGCTGGCAGATCAGGTCCGAGACGGGACCGCTCAAGGACGTTCTTCTCGGACCCGCCGAGAGCTTCCGCTGGATGGGATTGGAAAACGCCCAATGGTCGTCGCTGGTTCGCGACACGATGCGCAAGGGCTACAAGTTCGACAAGCAGGTGGCGATGCGCCAGCACCGCGAGATGGTCGATGCCTATAACCAGGCAGGCGTCACCACCCATTTCCTGCCACTGGACATGACCAACCCCTATCAGGTCTATGCGCGCGACTCGTCATTCATGTCGCCCTATGGCGCAGTCATCTGCCAGCTCGCCAACCCGCGCCGCCGTGGTGAATATGCCGCCGTGCTGCGGTTCTATCTCGAGAACAACATTCCGATCTACGACATGATTTCGGCCGGCAATTTCGAGGGCGGCGACTTCAACATCCTGCGCGATGGACTGGCACTCGTCGGCTACACCGATCACCGGACGGAAGAGGTGGCGGCCCGGCAGGCGGCTGAATGGTTCCTCAAGGAGGGCTGGGAAATCAAGTACGCGCCGATCGACCAGTTCTATGTCCACATCGACCTCATGGTCTGCATGCTGAACGAGAACTGTGCGGCAGTGTGCCTCGAAACCACGGAAGACGACGTTATCGCGTGGCTGAAGTCGAAGAAGATCGAGATCATTCCGGCGAGCTTCAAGGAAACCATGGCCCTGGGCTGCAACGTGGTGACGCTCGGCAACGACCGGATCCTGTCGACCACCGCCGCGAAGGACCTCAACGCCAACATGCGCGCCGCAGGATTCACGGTCTATGACCCGGACATGACCATGTTCCTGCAGGCCGGCGGCGGCGTCCATTGCATGTGCCAGCCGTTGAACCGAGAGGCGGCGTAGGAGACTCTTCCAACCCCCGGTCTGTTGTGTTTTCCCAGCCCCGGGCGCAGGTTTCGCCCGGGGTCTGAACATTTGGGAGCAACAGCAATGACGTTGGCAGTAATTGGTTCCGGGTTTGGCCGGACTGGCACGAAGTCCCTGAAGGAAGCTCTCGAACAACTTGGCTTTGGGCCGTGTCATCACATGCACGAGATCGTCACGCACCCGGAGCAGGTCGCCCATTGGCAGGCGATAGCATCTGGCAAGGCGGTCGACTGGAACGAGGTGTTTGACGGTTACAGGTCGCAGGTCGACTGGCCCGGCGCCCATGTGTGGCGTGAACTCTCCGCTGCCTATCCGGAGGCCAAGGTCATCCACACGCAGCGGCCCGCCGAAAGCTGGTGGAACAGCTATTCCAGGACTATCGGCAAGTTGATGAACACCTATACACAGCTTCCATTGCCGCCGCATATAAACGCCATACTGGGAGCCTGGAAGCAGATGGTCGGCGATACTGTTTTCAGCGGCAAGACTCTCGACCGGGAGACATGCATCGGAGCTTACAACCGGCACAATGAACAGGTCCGCAACACGATTCCCGTTGGCCGGCTGCTGGTGTTAGATGCCGCCGAAGGCTGGGAGCCGCTGTGCAGGTTCCTCGGCGTGACGGTGCCAGCGACGGCCTTCCCGCACCACAATCTCCGCGCCGATTTCTGGGAAGTCCTCGGCGGCGAACCTGCCTGAGCAAGGCGCAGCACGCGCAGCGAACAGAAGTTTGGCAAGTCCTGTGGAAATGGCCTATTGGCTACGCATGTTTCTCTGACACGGCGAAGGATAGGGATTGCCACATACTGTTCAGGTTATCGGTGCGGGGCCGGCGGGCCTCATGGCGGCAGAGGTCCTGGCGCAAGCCGGCATCACCGTCACCATTCACGACCACATGGCTGCACCGGCCCGCAAGTTCCTGCTGGCGGGACGCGGCGGGTTGAACCTCACGCATTCGGAACCACTGGAGCAGTTCCTCGAACGCTATGGCGAGGCACGGCCGCTGCTGGAGCCCGCGATCCATGCCTTCCCACCTGAAGCCCTCATCGCTTGGGCCAATGGGCTCGGTGTGGAAACCTTCGTCGGCTCGTCGGGCCGCGTGTTTCCGAAGCAGATGAAAGCCTCGCCCCTGTTGCGCGCCTGGCTGAGGCGGCTTGAGGGCATTGGCGTGAAACTCGTCACCCGCTCACGCTGGGAGGGCTTCGACGGTACGCCGACCATCCTCGCGCTGGGCGGTGCGAGTTGGCCGCATCTGGGTTCGGATGCCAAGTGGGTTCCGGTGCTGCAAGCGGCGGGCATCGAGGTCAACGCCTTCAAGCCGGCCAACAGCCGCTTCCTCGTTCACTGGTCGAAGATCTTCCGCGACAAGTTTGCCGGAACGCCTGTGAAGAACGTGGCTCTCACCTATGCAGGCAAGCGCGTGCGAGGCGAACTGATGATCTCGCAAGAAGGCATCGAGGGCGGCGCCATCTATGCGCTTTCCAAGGGACTGCGCGAGCATCCGGGCCAGCCTGTGGTGATCGACTTCCGTCCCGATCTCACCGTCGAGGCATTGGCACAACGCCTGACGCGGCCACGCGGCAAGGACTCGCAATCGAATTATCTCCGCAAGATCGCCGGGCTTTCTCCCGTCGCCATCAACCTGCTGCGGGAAACAGGAACCGCGCCAGACGCAGCCGGCATCAAGGCCATGCCGCTGAAGCTTGAGCGGCCTGCGGGACTGATGCGGGCCATTTCATCGGCTGGCGGCATCGCGCTCGATGAAGTGGATGCCTACTTCCAGCTGAAGAAGATGCCGGGATGCTATGCCGTGGGCGAGATGCTGGACTGGGAGGCCCCTACCGGCGGCTATCTGCTGCAGGCGAGTTTCTCGACGGCCGTAATGGCCGCACGCCATCTTGCATCGCAGCTCAAAAGCGGATGAACTGAGGCCCATGAACCTCGACCTCAAGGACAAGACTGCCCTCGTCTGTGGTGCAAGCCAGGGTCTTGGCCTGGCGATTGCGAAGGCGCTGGCCGCGGAAGGCTGCAAAGTCGGTCTGCTGGCGCGAAACAAGGCCAAGCTTGACGTCCACGTGCAGGACTTTGCCACCAAGGGACTTGCAGCCGTTGCCCTGCCCGCCGACATGGGCGACTGGGAACAGGTCAAGGCGGCGCTTGAACACTTCGGCCCGCCGGACATTCTGGTCAACAACTCCGGCGGCCCGCCGCCAGTCGATGTGACGAAGGTCGAGCCTGACCTCTGGCGCAAGCAGTTCGAGACGATGGTGCTGAACCAGATGCGCCTCACCGAGGCCCTGCTGCCACGGATGCGGGTCAATGGCTTCGGCCGCATCCTGTCGGTTGCATCGACCTCTATTGTCGAGCCCATTGCGGGCCTCGCCATTTCGAACTCGCTCCGGGCTGCACTTGCGGGCTGGATGAAGACCTTGTCGGCAGAGGTTGCGCGCGACGGCGTCACCATCAACATGCTGCTGCCCGGCAGCTTCGCAACCGAACGCATCGACACCATGAATGCGCGGGAAGCGGAAGCGCGTGGCGTGCTTGTGGAGCAGGTCGTAGCCGAATCCTCCGCACAGATTCCGGTGGGCCGCTATGGCGACCCAAGGGAATTCGCCGCCGTCGCCGCCTTTCTTGTCAGCCCCAGGGCCTCCTATGTCACGGGCCAGATGATCCGCATTGATGGCGGGTCGACGAAGTCGGTATGAATCTGATCGCCGAGCTGCGCGCGCGTCTGGGCGAAGCCGCTGTTCTCGACGGCAAGGACATCGGCGGGCGTCATGTGTCGGACATGAGCACCACGGGTACGGCGCCGCCGCTGGCCGTCGTCCGTCCACGGACGATCGAGGAGGTCTCTACCATCCTGAAGCTCTGCCACGCGGCGGGCACGCCTGTCATTGCGCAGGGCGGCATGACGGGGCTTGCGGGTGGCGGCAATCCGTCCGGCAACGAAATCGTCATCAGCCTCGAGCTCATCCGCGGCATCGAGGAGATCGACACGGCATCGGCCACTATGACCGTAAGGGCCGGAACGCCGCTGGAGGAATGCCAGACGGCAGCAGACGACGCGGGACTATTCCTCGCGCTGGACCTTGGTTCGCGTGGTTCGGCGCAGATCGGCGGTAATCTCTCGACCAATGCCGGCGGCATCCGCGTCATCCGCTATGGCATGGCGCGCGAACAGGTGCTGGGTCTGGAAGCCGTTCTGGCCGACGGCACGATCGTGTCCACGATGAACAAGATGCTGAAGAACAATGCGGGCTATGACCTCAAGCATCTGTTCATCGGTTCGGAAGGCACGCTCGGCATCATCACCCGCGCTGTGCTTCGGCTGCATCCTCCAACCGGCGAAATCACCACGGTGCTCTGTGCGGTTTCCACATACGAAGACGTGGTGAAACTGCTCCGCCGCGCGCAAGGGGAACTCGGTGGCGTGGTTGCCTTCGAGGCCATGTGGCGGGAGTATTTCGAGTTCACCGCCAGCGCACTAAAACTCTCCTTCTTCGCGGAGGCGCATCCCTTCTGGGTCATCCTTGAGAGCACGGCGAAGGGAGATGCCATGGAGAGCTTCCTTGGCGAATGCCTTGAGGATGGGTTGCTGCAGGACGCGCTCATCGCGCAGTCGCACGCGCAGGCCCGCGAGATATGGTCAGTGCGCGAGGGCCACCCGATCGAGACGCTGCCGAACCTCCTGAACTTCGACGTGAGCCTGCCCATCGCACGGATCGGTGACTACGCAGTCGAATGTTCCGCGGCACTTCACGCCCGGTGGTCGGCCTCGCATGTTTCCTTCTATGGACACGTCGGCGACAGCAACGTGCATATCTGCTTTTCGGTCGAATATGGGCCGGGCGAGGACATGCATGACGTCGACGATATCGTCTATGGCGTGCTCAAGGACTATGGCGGCTCGATTTCGGCCGAGCACGGCGTTGGAACGCTGAAAAGGCCCTATCTTCACCTGTCGCGTAGCCCGCAGGAACTGGCCCTGATGCGGTGCCTCAAGCAGGCGCTCGATCCACGCGGCATTCTCAATCCCGGCAAGGTGATCTGATATGCTCCGTACACTGATCGACTCGCGGTGGGCGTTCCGGTGCCTCCTCGCCATCCCAGCACTCGGCATGTTCTTCCAGTACTTTATCATCCATGCCAGCCTCGGCCACGTTCTCGAAGCCTCGGGCGAATGGGCCGTGCGGATGCTGGTCGTGACGCTCGCCGTAACACCATTGCGCCTGCTGATGAAGCAGTCCGGCATGGGACCCCACTGGCCCATGTGGCTGTTCAAGCGCCGCCGCGACCTCGGCCTTGCGGCCTTCCTCTATGCCGCCCTTCACTTAAGCGTCTATGTGGTGCGGCAGTCCAACATCAACGTCATTCTCTACGAGATGCAGTTCGTGGAATACATCATGGGCTGGCTCGCCCTCGCGGCCATGCTGGTGCTCACCCTCATCAGCAACGACCGCGCGGTGCATGCGCTCGGGCTGTGGTGGAAGACCGCGCAACGCCTTGCCTATGTGGCGGCGGTGACGGCGGCACTTCACTGGTTCTGGATCAAGCTCGACCACACGCCGGTCTATGTGCACTTTCTGCCGCTCGTGCTGCTGGAGGCCTATCGCCTGTGGTACAATTTCGCCCGGCCCGCAGGCACGAAGCATTAGCCCCCGGCATCTTCCAGGATGATATCGGCACCGCGCCAGCCCACCATCATCGAGGGCGCGTTGGTGTTGCCCGCAACGAGATTGGGGAAGACGGACGCATCGCAGACGCGCAAGCCCTGAATGCCGTGCACGCGAAGGCGCGGATCGACGACGGACGTGGCTGCATCAGGCCCCATGCGGCAGGTACAGGACTGGTGATAGACTGTGCCGCTGCGCTGGCGGAAGTCCTTGATCAGTTCGTCATCGCTCGTCACCGCAGGCCCGGGCCGCAGTTCCTCGGCCATCAGCGATCTCAGCGGCTCCTGCGCGGCGATCACCCGCAGGAACTTCACCGCAGCCAGCATCTCCGCAACATCGTTCTCTGTCGAATAGACGTTGAACGATATCTTCGGGTGCACGAAGGGATCGCCCGACCTGATCATCACTTCGCCGGTGCTGGTGGGCCTGCAATTGGAGAGGCCCAGCGACAGGCCCGGAAACGGATCGGGCGTGAGCAAGGGGCGCTCGCCTTCCTTCGGGATCAGGGTCGAGAAGGCCTGCATGTAAAGCTGCATGTTGGGGCGTTCGAGATCGGGTGACGTGCGGAAGAAGCCGCCGCCTTGGTTGACGCTGAGCGACAGCGGCCCTCTTTGTGTGAGGATATACTGCATCCCGGCGCGGAGCTTGCCCCACCAGGGGCGAAGCGCGTCGTTCAGCGTCGGCACCTTCATGCACCATGTGTAGTTGATGCCGTGATGGTCCTGCATGCGGGCCCCGACATTGGGGTTGTCGCGCAGGACACCAATGCCGAGGGATTGCAGCAGCGCGCCGGGCCCGATGCCGGAGAGTTGCAAGAGCTGGGGCGAATTGATCGCACCACCCGCAACGATCACTTCATGAGCGCTTGCCTTCAGCGTCTGGCCGCGTTGCCTGTATTCGACACCGGTTGCGCGGGCGCCCTCAAAGACAATGCGCGTCACCTGCGCCAATGTCTCGACGCGCAGGTTCTTGCGCTTCATCGCGGGCCTCAGGAAGGCACGCGCCGCGGAAAGCCGCCGCCCGCCCTTAGTGGTGAACTGATACAGACCGACACCCTCCTGCCGCGCGCCGTTGAAGTCGGGCGTGTAGCTGAGGCCCGCAGCCTGCGCCGCGTCGAGGAAAGGCTGGCAGAGCGAGTGAGCGTCAGCCCCCAGATCGGTGATGTGAACCGGGCCGCCGCGGCCACGAAGCTTGGGATCGCCCGCCGCATAGTCCTCCATCTTCAGATAGACGGGCAGCACATCGTCCCAGCCCCAGCCCGTGTTGCCGGCGGCCTTCCAGTCCTCATAATCCTGGGCCTGCCCACGAATGTAGACCATGGCGTTGATCGAGGATGATCCGCCAAGGATCTTTCCGCGCGGACAATAGTCGCGCTGGCCGTTAAGGCCCGGGTCGGGCTCGGCCTGGTACATCCAGTTGCAGGACTTGTCGTAGAAGGTCTTGCCATAGCCGAGCGGCATCTGGACGAAGAAGCGGCGATCGTCGCCGCCGGCTTCCAAAAGCAGCACGCGGTGCCTGCCTGTGGCAGTCAGCCGGTCCGCCAGCACACAGCCGGCCGAACCGGCACCCACGATGATGTAATCGAATTGCACTTTTCGGAGCCCCGCATGGTGAGGTAGTACCTCTTTTGCTCCCTCTCCAGTGATGGAAACAAGTGCTCTCGCTTCAACACCCGTTAGAAAATTTCATCGTGCCGCTTGTGGCGGATTTGCTAGAAGCAGGCATCTCGGGAGGGTGAATTCCATGAAAATCAAGGACCTCAAAGTCTTCATCGTCGGCAATCCGCCGCCGGGCTGGGGCGGGCGCTACTTCACCTTCGTGAAGCTCACCACCGACAATGGCATCGAAGGCATCGGCGAGTGCTACTGCGCCACGTTCGGCCCCAAGGCCATGACCACGATGATCGAAGACACCTTTGGCCGCTATGTCGAGGGCATAGACCCGTTCCACATCGAGGACCTGTGGCGCAAGGTCTATGGCTCGGGCTTCACGCAGAGGCCTGACGTTTCGCTGATGGGCGTATTGTCAGGAATCGAGATCGCGCTGTGGGACATCATCGGCAAGTCGGTGAACAAGCCCGTTTATGAATTGCTGGGCGGCCGCGTTCAGGAGAAGCTCCGCTCCTACACCTACATCTATCCCGACATCTCCAAGGGCCAGGACGATTCGATCTACTGGAATGCCGAGCAGAGTGCGGAACGCGCGGCGGAGTATGTGAGGCAAGGTTTCACCGCCATCAAGTTCGACCCGGCGGCGCCCTATTCCGCCTTCGACCCGCGTCAGCCTTCGCTGGAATCGATCGAGCTTTGCACACGCTTCTGCCGCCTCATCCGCGAAGCCGTGGGCGACAAGGCCGACCTGCTGTTCGGCACGCATGGCCAGTTCACGGCATCTGGCGCCATCCGCTTTGCCAAGCAGATTGAAAAGTATAATCCGCTGTGGTTCGAGGAGCCGACCCCGCCGGACCGGCCGGAAGAAATGGCACTCGTGGCGCGCGGTACGTCGATCCCGGTCGCCACCGGCGAACGGCTCACCACAAAGTATGAGTTCGGCCGCGTGCTGGAACTTCGCGCCGCCTCGATCCTGCAAATGGCACTGGGCCGCGTCGGCGGCATCTGGGAAGCGAAGAAGATCGCCGGCATGGCGGAAGTCTTCTACGCGCAGATCGCACCCCATCTCTATGCCGGCCCCATCGAGGCCGCCGCCAACATCCACTATGGCACGTCGCTGCCCAACTTCCTCATCCTCGAGTCGATCGAGCAATTCGGTGGCTTCTACACGAAGCTCCTGAAGAAGCCGATCAAGTGGGAAGACGGCTACGTGATCCCGCCAACGGAACCGGGCCTCGGCGTCGAACTCAACGAAGAGGTGGCGCTGGCGCATCCTTACACCGGCACCAAGCTGCATCTCGAAATGACCAACCACGTGGTGAGATAAATGCATTACGGTTACATCGGCCTCGGCAATCTCGGCGGGCATATCGCCATGAGCCTCATCAGGAAGGGCTACAAGGTCACGGTCTACGATCTCGACCCCATGCTGGCCGAGCGGCACGTCAAGGCGGGAGCGACCCTCGCCGCGTCGCCCAAGGATCTCGCCGCGCAAGTCGATCATGTCTTCACCTGCCTGCCATCACCCACCGTGTCGGAAAAGGTGCTGGTGCAAATCCTTGATGGACTCAAGCCCGGCGGCACCTGGATCGAGAATTCCACCAATGGCCGGGACGAGATGAAGCGGCTGGCGGCGATGGCGGAAGCCAAGGGCATTCGCGTGCTGGAGGCGCCCGTCACCGGTGGCGTGCATCTTGCGGCGCGTGGCGAGATCACGGTTCTGGTGGGCGGCGAAAAGGACCTGTTCGAGCTTCACACGCCAGCACTTCAGTCCATCGGTAACAAGATTTTCCACATGGGCCCCATTGGCTCTGCTGCCGTCATCAAGGTCATCACCAACATGCTGGCCTTCATCCATCTGGTGGCGGATGCCGAAGCCCTGATGCTGGCAAAGCGCGGCGGGCTTGACTTAGGCCAGGCTTGGGCCGCCATCACTGCGTCATCCGGCACCAGCTTCGTGCACGAGACCGAGGGCCAGCTGATCCTCAATGGCAGCTACGACATCGCCTTCACCATGGACCTGGCACTGAAGGACCTTGGCTTCGCCATGAACTTCGGCAAGGAATTCGGCGTGCCGCTGGACCTGGCCTCCCTCACCAACCAGACATTCATGAAGGGCAAGGCGGCTTACGGCGGCACGGCGCAATCGACCCAGATCGCCCAGCTGCTGGAAGATCTTCTGCACACGGACCTTCGCGCTGAAGGGTTCCCCGCGCGGCTTGAGTAGAGTTAGTCAGAGGCCCGGCTAGTCGAGCAGAAACACCAGAACTGTTACCTCGCCGTTGGCCCTGCGCGCAGCGATGATCAGGCCTGACATCTGGGCGCCGTCGCCGATGCTGTAGACCTGCAGGGTTTCGACCGCCGGGCCGTCGAAGGCGGCGGCCAGTGCTTGTCCGGCTGCGGCCGGGTCGTCGATGCCGTCCATCATGGCCCCGGCGCTGCTTCGGATCTCGCGATCGGTCAACTCGCGCAGCAGGTCCGCGACGGGCTGATCCTTGTCACGCGTGGCGACAAGCCGCCACGTCCCCATCCAAGCAGCCTCGCCCCAACGGTCCCAGAGTTCGCCGGTGAATTCCCGGTAGCGGCGCTTTGCCTCGTCCTCCAGTTCCGCTGCCGCCGCGAGCTTGGTGGAGAACACCGCGCTGCCGAAGCCCGCGGACGCTAGCCCGCCGAACTGCGCCTCGAGCCCCGTCACATAGGCGGGCCTTGCCTCATCCTCATCCGCATGCGCCGGGGTGAGGAACATCATCGCGATGAGCAGTTGCGCTGTGCGTCTGCGGGTCATGGCGATCATCGGACGAATCTAGCAGACTTCTCGCCCTCCCGTACAGGGTGCTCCCGCTGCAGCGGGCGCTGTGCCACAAGGTCTCCCGGCGCCCACGGAGGCGTTCGTGGCGGAGTCATGACCAGTCAGTTCCTGCTCACATTTCTCGTGGCGCTCGCCTTCGCGGGCGGCGCGCTTGCCTATGCGGCGCTGCTGATCGTCACGCGGTAGCAAAGAAGAAGACCCCGGAGGGGGTGAACCTCGCGGGGCCTGTCCGTGCATCCTGCACTTTGCCCGTTTCTCTTGAGCGAATGCCGCGTGACGCGGCCAGATCGTCAATGATGTAGGAGCTGACCGCCTGCCATTTGCTTTGCAGGGGATGGGATCAGGCGGTTCTGGCTTGCGTCGGCGGCATCAGTTTTCGAGGCCTCGCGTGTTCTTGTTTGACGAATGATTGCGCCTCGGAGCACGCCGGTCAAGTCACGCTTTGGGTCAGCAGGACTAACCTGTCATCAGCCCTCCTACTCATAAAAAAGGGCGGGATCCTGCGAACCCGCCCCCGCCCCCTCAGATGTCCGAGATATCAGTCGTCGGACAGCAGAGACTTGTGGATCACGGCACCGATGACGGCGCCGATGATGGGAGCGACCCAGAACAGCCAGAGCTGGGTGATCGCGCCGCCGCCAGCGAAGAGCGCCACGGCGGTGGAGCGGGCCGGGTTCACCGAGGTGTTGGTCACCGGGATCGAGATCAGGTGGATCAGCGTCAGCGCGAGGCCGATGGCGATCGGCGCGAAGCCGGCCGGCGCGTTCTTGTGGGTGGTGCCGAGGATAACCACCAGGAACATGGCTGTCAGCACGACTTCGGCGATGAAGGCTGAGCCCATCGAATAGCCGCCGGGCGAACGCTCGCCATAACCATTGGACGCGAAGCCGCCGATCTCGAAGCCCGCCTTGCCGCTGGCGATGAGATAGAGCACGACCGCGCCCGCGATGCCGCCGGCGAGCTGGGCGATGATGTAGCCCGGGACGCTGCCCCAGGAGACGCGGCCACCGGCT
>NZ_JBGSOZ010000156.1:0-21938 GCF_041738905.1 Aestuariivirga sp. | reverse complement strand
AAGGCGCAGAGTACTATCATTCGGTTCACCCGCTGGGTTCTCCATGATGGCCTCATATGGTTCAGGTTAAACTGCTGATAATTATACCTGAATCGGCGCAATGCCGCCACAAATCAGTATGTCATCTGGCGAATGCGGGCTTAAGGTAGTCCTCTGTCAAGGTATCGGACGGCATCACCCTTCGTGACATGAAAACGGCCCCCTGCGAGGGAGCCGTTCAACCAAGCGTGTGACGCGCCGAAGTTCAGTCGGCGTATGACGGATCCTTCTCGTCGAGGATCGCCTTCATTTCAGCGAAATGGGCCTGGAACTGGTCGCGGTCGGACTCCCACTCCTGCGCAGTCTTTTCCGCGACCTGGGCTGACATGACATGGAGCGGCTGGCCCGAAGCATAGGCCAGCATGAGATTGCGGGCGGCGCGCTCGAAGTAATAGGTAAGGTCGAAGGCTTCAGCCACCGTGGAGGCGCAGATCAGCACGCCGTGGTTGCCCATCATCATGATCTGCTTGTTGCCCAGCAGGCTGCCGAGGCGGTCGCCCTCGGCATCGGAATTGGCCATACCGCCATAGTCCATGTCAAATGCGATGCGATTGTAGAAGCGCGCCGTGTTCTGGTCGATCGGCAGCATGTCCGGGTTGGTGAGCGAGGCGAGTGCTGTCGAATAGGTCGGGTGGAGATGGATGATGCAGCGGGCCTGCGGAACGTTCGCGTGCATGCGGCCATGGATGCACCAAGCGGTAAGGTCGGGCGCATCCGGCCGGTTCATCGTTTCCTTGTCGCTCGAATCGAGCAGCAGCAATTCCGATGCCTTGATGCGCGAGAAGTGCTTCCAGCGCGGGTTCATGAGGAACTTCTTGCCGTCGGCAGAGACTGCGAGGCTCAGGTGGTTGGCCACCGCCTCATGCCAGTCGAACATGGCGGCGAGCCTGAAAGCCGCCGCAAGGTCGACACGCAATTGCCATTCGTCGGTTTCAACAATCCGTGCCGTCTTGAGCGTGGCGAGGTTGCTCATGCTAATCTCCTGTGCTGAAGGCAAAACGATAGCCGTTTCGTGGGGCCCGGGCAATCGGTACTCAAAGAGGGGCGAGCATGACGGGAATGCGGAGGTGTGGTGGAATGAAGCGCAATTTGAGCGCCCTCTTGGTGATCGCAGGTGTCGCGGCATGGGCCCCGCCCGCGCTGGCGGACAAGGGCGCCGAAGGCATCTGGAAGCTGGACAACGGCAAGGTGACGGTGAGGGTTTCGCCCTGCGGTGCCAATCTCTGCGGCAAGGTGGTCGCGCTGAAGAAGCCCCGCGACGACAAGGGCCGTCCCCGGCTCGACAAGGAAAACCCGAACGCTTCCCTAAGGTCGCGTCCCGTCATCGGGCTTACCATCCTCAGCAACATGAAACCGGCAGGCGCCCAGAGTTGGACCGGCACGATCTACAATCCAGATGATGGTTACACCTATCGCTCGGAAATGAAGATGCAGAGCCCATCGACCATGAGGGTCAAGGGGTGCATGGCCGTGTTCTGCAAGACCATGAAGTTCGTGCGCGTCCAGTGAATGGCCCCCGCATGAGACCGGCAATCGCACTGGCGTTCGCGGCCGTCCTGGCTTTCACAGGCCCGACGGCTGCTCAAAGCCTTCAGGAGCTTCCCTTCGACAAGCAGATGAAGCTTGCGAAGGTGGGCGACGTCGATGCGCAATATGAGATCGGCCTTGCCTTCGAGACGGGGAAGGGTGCCAGGCAGGATGAGGCGGAAGCCGCCCGCTGGTTCCGCCAGTCGGCCCTCCAGGGCAATGTCGAGGCGCAGTATCATTTGGCAAGGCTGGTTGCGAAAGGCGCCAAGGGCCTGAAACAGGATCTCTCCACCGCCTTGAAACTCTATCAGGACGCTGCGGCCAAGGGCCATGCACCAGCCATGAATGCGCTGGGACAAGCCTACCAGCAGGGCAAGGGAACCTCGGCTGATCCCGCGCGGGCGGCCGAGTGGTACAGGAAGGCCGCCGACCTGAAACTGGCGGACGCACAGAACAATCTGGGCATGCTGTATCTGCGCGGCGCAGGCGTTAGTCGCGATCTCGCCGAGGCCTTCAGGCTGTTTGAAGCTTCCGCGAGCCAGAATGATGCCTGGGGCCTCAACAACCTGGGTGGCATGTACGAGATGGGCTGGGGCATTCCAGCCGACAAGACAAAGGCGCTCGGCCTTTACAAGCAGGCGCTGTCCGCGGGAAATGCGCAGGCAAGACAGAACATCGAGAGGCTCGCAGGCACGGTCCAACCCGTCGCCCGGTAGAATTCGTTAACCATACTTCCCAACCTCAAATTTACGCTCCCGGCGCAAATACTCGCGGTGTGGGGTTCGGGACACGCCACGCGGACGGTTTTTCGTCGGGTGGAGTTGAGTGAGTATGGTCAGGTTTGCGAAGCTTGCAATCGTGCTGGTCGCGGTCGGTCTTGCGCTGACTGGCTGCTCGTCTGACAAGAAGACCGCCAAGCTCGATCCCTTTGCTGGCAAGGGCAGCCCGCACTACACTGGCAAGGGACCCGTTCCCTGGGGCGGCGGACGCAGGCATGTCGGCAAGCCCTATCAGGTGGCGGGCCGCTGGTTCACGCCGAAGGAACAGCCGAACTACGACAAGAAGGGCACCGCCTCCTGGTATGGCGAGGCCTTTCACAAGCGCAAGACATCGAATGGCGAGTGGTTCGACATGAACCGCCTCACGGCAGCTCACGCCACGCTGCCGCTGCCCAGCTATGTGAAGGTCACCAATCTCGCGAATGGCAAGGACGTCATTGTCCGCGTCAATGATCGCGGGCCCTTCGTCGATACGCGCGTGATCGATCTCTCGAAGAAGACCGCCGAGGTCCTGGATTTCAAGAACAAGGGCAAGGCCCAGGTGCGTGTGCAGTTCATCGGGCCTGCGCCTCTGAACGACAATGGCTCGCATCTGATGGCGATGAACAAGGAACTCGACCGTGGCACGCCGCTGCGTACCATGATTGCCGCCGCCGACCGCCACAAGGGAAAGTCAGCCCCGTCGAACGTGATGATCGCCGAGGCCGCGCCCGCCAAAGTCAAAAAGGCACCTGTGGCAAAGGCCGAGACAGTTGCCTACGTTCCGCCCGCCGCCGAACAGTCCCCCGCGTTTTCCGAGCAGCCGGCCGGGGCTGTGGAAACATCATACTACGTGCAGCTTGGGTCCTTCGGCGATCAGGCGAATGCCGAGCGTGCCCGTGACCAGTTCTCGAACGTGTGGCCCGTGCAGTTCATCGAACTGATGGGAACCGGAGGGCCAGTCTTCCGCGTCAGGCTGGGACCGATCGCCGATGCCACAGATGCCGATACGGCCCTCGAAAACGCCTATGCTGCAGGCTATGCCGATGCGCGCATGATAAAGTCACAAGCTGTGCAGGCTTCTCTCGAGTAGGTCGAGACCCAATTCGTTGATTTCAGAGGCGAAGCCGCCTAGCTTGTGGACATGAAAATCGTGGCCACGCCCATACGCCAGAGAACCAGCCTCGACTTGCTGATCATTTTCGGTGCCTTGTTTCTTGCCCTCTTTGCTTCAGGGCAGGCTGCCGCGCAGGAGGCTCTGGAAACAAAGGCGCCTTATGCCATCCTGATCGACGCCAGAACCGGCCGCGTGCTCTTCGAGAAGGAGGCGGACATCGCGGTTCCGCCCGCCAGCATGAGCAAGCTGATGACCATGATCATGGTCTTCGAGAGTCTGAAAGCCGGAAAGCTGTCGCTGGACCAGACATTCACCATCAGCGAGGACGCATGGCGTCGCGGCGGCGCGGTCTCCGGCGGCTCGACCATGTATGCCGAATTGAACTCTCAGGTCAGGCTGGAGGATTTGATCAAGGGCGTGGTGGTGCAATCCGCCAATGATGCCTGCATCGTGCTTGCCGAAGCACTGGGCGGCAGCGAACCGGCCTTCGCGGACATGATGACCGCGCGTGCCCGTGAACTGGGCGCCAGCAATGCCACGTTCCGCAATGCCACCGGCCTGCCGGACCCTGAGCACCGCATGAGTGTGCGCGATCTTGCAATGCTGGCGCGATACCTCATCACCACCTTTCCGGAATATTACAGGTACTACGCCATTCCGGAATTCACCTGGAACAAGATCCGCCAGCTGAACCGGAATCCGCTGCTGAAGGACTATCCGGGCGCCGACGGTATGAAGACCGGCTACACCCGTGAGGCCGGATACGGGCTTGTTGGCTCTGCGGACCGTGATGGCCGCCGTCTCATCATGGTGATCGCCGGGCTGAAGAGCATCAACGAGCGCAAGCAGGAGGCCCAATCCCTTCTCGACTGGGGCTTCCGGCAGTTTCGCGGCATCGACGTCTACGCCAAGGGCGACAGGGTGGCGAAGGCGCGCGTGTGGGGCGGAACGGAACGGACCGTCGATCTGCTGACCAACGCCAATGTCCGCGTGTCGCTCTCGGCGCAAGAGCAGGAACTGGCGGAAGTGAAGCTCGCCTATACCGGGCCCCTCATGGCGCCTGTCGAAGCCGGCACCGAAGTTGGTACAGTCCGCTTCATTGTCGACGGACTGACAGTGGCGGATGTGGGCGTTGTCACGGCGAGTGCCGTTCCCGCGGATGAATCGATGTGGTCCAGGGCCCTCGACAGCCTCTACATCATGATCTTCGGAAGCTAGATGCCCGGTCTCTTCATGACCTTCGAGGGCGGGGAAGGCTCTGGCAAGTCCACGCAGATCAGGCGGCTGGGCGAACGGCTGCGGTCAGGCGCGCGTGAGGTGCTGCTGACGCGCGAACCGGGCGGCACGCCCGAGGCTGAAGCGGTCCGCAATCTCCTCGTGTCGGGCGACGTGGCGCGTTGGACGCCGAAGTCGGAGGCGCTGTTGAATTACGCCGCGCGCGAACAGCATCTGGAGCAGGTGATCCGGCCCGCTCTTGAACGCGGCGCGATCGTAGTGTGCGACCGCTTCATGGATTCGACCCGTGCCTATCAGGGCCATGCCGGGGGCTGCGACGTGGGTTTCATCGACGCGCTGGAACAGGCCGTGGTGGGTGCCACGCGCCCTGATCTGACGCTCATCTTCGACCTCGATCCGGCAGTGGGGCTGGAGCGCGCCCGCAACCGTGGCGATGCAGTTTCGGAAGACCGCTACGAGCGCAAGGGCCTCGACTTCCACCGCAAGCTCCGCGCGGGTTTTCTTGACATTCTTCGGCGCGACCCGGTGCGCTGCCGACTGGTCGATGCGTCGCAAAGTATGGACGACGTATCGCAGTCGGTCTGGAACATCGTGAGCAGGGTGCTCTGATGGCGGAAGATTTCAAGGATCCACGCGACGTCGCATGGCATCCGCGCCGCAATGCGTCCCTTGTGGGCCATCAGGCGGCGGAACGCCGTCTCTTGCAGGCGCATCAATCGGGCTCGCTCCACCATGCGTGGCTCATCACCGGACCTAAAGGCATCGGAAAGGCGACGCTTGCCTACCGCTTTGCGAAATTCCTGCTGACGGCGCCGACCCCCGAGCGCGCCCGCGCCCACAACTCTCTTTATCTGGCGCCCGAAGCATCCGCGTTCCGCCTAGTGTCGGCCGCCTCACACCCCGATCTCCTTGTGATCGAGCGCAGCATCGACCAGCGCAACAAGCGGCTGAAATCCGAAATCTCGGTGGACACCGCACGCGAGGCGCAGACCTTCTTCGCGCGCACATCAGGCGCGGGCGGCTGGCGCATCGCGATCGTCGACAGTGCGGACGAACTCAACGGCGAGTCCGCCAATGCACTCCTGAAGATCATCGAGGAACCGCCGAAACAGAGCATTTTCCTGATCGTCTGCCACCAGCCGGGACGTCTGTTGCGGACGATCCGCTCACGCTGCCTGCACCTGCCGCTCGACCCCTTGGGTGTCGACACCACCCTGCAGGTGCTGCATGGACTGCCGGCTGGTGCCATCGAGGCGGACGAGCAGGCGCTGAGGCAGGCTGCCGAACTCTCGAAAGGCAGCCCGGGCCGCGCCATGGATCTTGTCGGCTCCAGGGGTGCCGCAGCCTTCGCCGAATTCCTGCGCCGCCCGAAACTCACGGCATCGACGGCGGTCGAAATCGGCGCGGCCTTCACAGGCCGGGAAAAACCGGAAGACTATTTCATCTTCTGCGACTTGCTGACTGGCTGGATTGCCGAACAGGCGCGGGCCGCGGCACTCCGCGGTCATGGAGACGCACTGGCCGCCGCGCATGACGACATCCACTCTTCCCTCCGCCAGACGGATGCCCTAAACCTCGACCGCCGCCAGACGGTCACCGATGCGCTCATGCGCCTCGAAGAGGCTCTGAAGGCCTCCTGATCCAACAGATTGAAGATAAATGCCGAAACCGAAATTCTACATCACCACGGCCATTCCCTACGCCAACGGCGCGCCCCACATCGGCCACGCCTATGAGCGTATCGCGACCGACGCCATCGCCCGTTTCAAGCGCCTTGACGGCTATGACGTGTTCTTCGTCACGGGCATGGACGAGCACGGCCAGAAGATGCAGCAGACCGCCGCCCGCGAAGGCATAACGCCACTTGAACTCGCTGACCGTACTGCGGCCCAGTTCGAGCAGATGGGCGACGACCTCAATGCCCGCGCCGACGACATCCTGCGCACCACTCAAACGCGGCACAAGGAGTCGGTTCAGGAAGTCTGGCGCCGCATGGCCGCGAAGGGCGACATCTATCTGTCGAAATACGCAGGCTGGTATTCGGTGCGCGACGAAGCCTATTACGCCGAGGATGAAACCGAAGTTCGCGACGACCGGCGCTTTGCGCTGAAGACCGGAACCCCGGTCGAATGGGTCGAGGAGGAGAGCTACTTCTTCAAGCTCTCGGCATATGCGGACAAGCTTCTGGCACTCTACGAGACCCATCCGGACTTCATCACGCCGGAAAACTACAGGAACGAGATCGTCGCCTTCGTGAAGCGTGGCCTCAACGACCTGTCGGTCAGCCGCACCACCTTCGACTGGGGCATCCCGGTGCCGGGTGATCCGAAGCACGTCATGTATGTCTGGGTCGACGCGCTGACCAACTACCTCTCCGCCACCGGCTTCCCGGATGAGAACGCGCCGCGCGCAAAGTTCTGGCCGGCAACCGCGCATGTCATCGGCAAGGACATCACGCGCTTCCATGCGATTTACTGGCCGGCCTTCCTCATGTCGGCCGATCTTCCCGTGCCGGAACAGATTGTCGTCCATGGCTTCCTGTTCAGCCGCGGCGAGAAGATGTCGAAGTCAGTGGGCAACGTCGTGGCGCCGGGCGATCTGGTCCGCACCTATGGCGTCGACCAGACCCGCTACTTCTTCCTGCGCGAAGTGCCTTTCGGACAGGACGGAAACTACAGCCACGAGGCCATCGTCAACCGCGTCAACGCCGACCTCGCCAATGACCTCGGCAACCTCGCGCAGCGCTCGCTGTCGATGATCGCCAAGAACTGCGGTTCAATGGTTCCGGCCTGTGGCCTACTTTCGGATGCTGACAAGGAAATCCTGGCCGCCGCCGATGCCATCCATGCGGAAGCTCGGGCGGCGCACTCGACCCACGCGATCAACAAGGCTCTGGATGCCATCTGGCGCGTGGTGGCCGATGCCAACCGCTATTTTGCAGGGCAGGAGCCCTGGGCGTTGAAGAAGACCGAGCCTGCCCGCATGGAGACAGTGCTCTATGTCACCGCCGAAGTGCTGCGCATCGTCGGCACGCTGGCGCAGCCTTATGTGCCTGCTTCGGCTGCGAAGCTGCTCGACCTTCTGGCCGTTCCGGAAGACCAGCGCAGCTTTGCCGACCTCGGCATGCGGCTCGTCTCCGGAACGGCGCTGCCCGCACCCGCACCGATCTTTCCGCGCTATGTGGAAGAGGTCGAAACTCCAGCCAAGGCCTGACCCATGCTCGTCGTCGACAGTCATTGCCACCTGGATTTCGAGGGAGTTCAGGATCAGCTTCCGGAGGTTCTGGACCGCGCCGAGAAGGCGGGCGTGGGCCTCATGGTATCGATCTCTTCAAGGGTCGCGAAATTCGACAACCTGCGCCGCATCGCGGAAGAAAACACCAATGTTTTCTGCACGGTAGGAACCCATCCTCACAACGCGCATGAGGAATTGGACATCACCGCCGAACAGCTTGTGGAGCTTGCGAAGCATCCCAAGGTCGTCGGAATCGGCGAGGTGGGCCTCGACTATCACTACGACCTGAGCCCACGAGAGGCGCAGGAGGCGAACTTCTTCGTCCACATCCACGCCGCCCGCCGGTCTGGCCTTCCGCTGGTGATCCACAGCCGCGAGGCCGAAGCCGACACCATCGCAATTCTCAAGGAGGAGATGGCGCTGGGCCAGTTCACGCCGCTGCTTCATTGCTTCACGTCGAAGGCTGAACTCGCCCGCGAGACGGTCGCCATCGGAGGCTATGTCTCGTTCTCCGGCATCCTCACTTACAAGACGGCGGAAGACCTTCGCGCCACGGCGGCTGAACTCCCGATCGACCGCATCATCGTTGAAACCGACACGCCATATCTGGCGCCGGTTCCGTATCGCGGCAAGAACAACGAACCCGCTTTTGTGGTGAAAACACTGGAGACACTGGCCAAGGTGCGCGGGGTGTCGGTGGAAGAGATGGCGAAGATCACCAGCGACAATTTCTTCCGCCTGTTCTCGAAGGTGCCGCGGCCCGCGAGGTACGCTTGACGACGAAGATCACCATTCTCGGGTGTGGTTCATCCGCCGGCGTGCCGCGCATCGGCAATGACTGGGGCAAGTGCGACCCGAAGAACCCGAAGAACCGCCGCCGCCGCTGTTCGGCGCTGGTGACGAAAACCGGGCCGGGCGGAGCAACGCGGGTTCTCTTCGATACGTCGCCCGATTTGCGCGAGCAGATGATCACGGCTGGCGTCAACGACGTCGACGCGGTGCTCTTTACGCACGAGCACGCCGATCATACGCATGGCATCGACGATCTACGTGCCTTCTACCTGCTGAAGCGAGAACGGGTTCAGGTCTGGGCCGACGATGCCACCGGCCGTATGCTCACCACGCGCTTTGCCTATTGCTTCTACACAGCGCCCGGCAGCGATTACCCGCCGATCATCAACCTCAATGCCATGGAAGCTCAGACGCCGGTTACGATTGGTGGAGCCGGGGGCGACATCGCAATTCTGCCGTTCGAGGTTCATCACGGCACCATCGATGCGCTGGGCTTCCGCGTCGGTGGTACGGCTTACACACCCGACATCGACGGCGTGCCCGACAAGAGTATAGCGGCGCTTGAAAACCTCGACCTGTGGATCGTCGATGCCTTGCGCCGCACACGGCATCCCAGCCACTGGAGCCTGCCGCAGACACTTGAATGGATCGCGCGCCTGAAGCCGAAGCGCGCCGTCATCACCAACATGCACATCGATCTCGATTTCGAGATGCTTCGGAATGAACTTCCGGATGGTGTCGAACCCGCGTTCGACGGACTCGAATTATCCATCTGACTGTTGACGAAGCAGACCCCCTGAAGTGAGTGTGGGATGGAAGGAAACAGGTTCAAAGCTTTGTTGAGGCTGGGTTTTCTGCCAATTCGACATATCCAGTAATATTCCATAATATATATTATGCGAACAAAGGATCAGGGCGCTTGAGTTCACTTCTCCGCGACCCTGTCTAGCCTAGCCTAGCCTCCCGACCGCGATCATCTCACTGGCGTCCGCTCTGAAAGCTTCGCCCTGCCAGTTTCCAAGCCACTGCTTCACAATCAGGCCTGCTTCGTGCAATCCCGTCGCAATGGTGTCCATGGACGCAAAGCGGATCGACGACTGAGCCTCCCACAGCCTGCCATCCTCAGCCCGGTAGAACGTGCCATAGGTCGCAATCTCGCGCCCAGCGTCGAAAGCGACATCATTCCACGCCTCGATCTGTCCGAGCCTTGGATGTCTGATGATCCGGCGTGACAGCTCCGGTGTCCATTCCCGCCACTCCTCGCAAGCCGGATTGCGCGAGTCGAAGACGAAGGTACCATCGGGCTCAAGATGCGCAGCGATCGTCCTGGCCACGGCACGCTGATCCTCATCGGTCAGGAAGCACTGGAAGGCATGGCCGGTGAGCACGATGAGGTCGAAGCGCCGGCCCGACCGCACCGTGCGGGCATCCGCCTCGACCCAGGTGACGCCCGCGCCACCTTCCCTTGCCCGCGCCACGTCCAGCATGGCGCCGGCCGGATCGACACCGACGACATCGCGGCTGTGCCCGAGTGCCGCCGCAAGAAGCCCCGTGCCGCACCCCAGATCGAGCACGCTGCGGCTGTCCTTCGCGAGCGCGAGGCAGTAGCGTGTATCGTCGGCCCAGCCATTCTCGATATCATAGAATTGGACGAGTTCCGGGTCCGCGAAAAGCCTGTCCTGCATGAGGCCATCTGTAGCCTATCAGGCCCAAATCGGCTAGGCCTCGCGGCCATGAGCCAGAAACCTGCCGACAATCCTGCCACCATGGACCCTCGCAAGATCGAGACCCTGCGCGCCATCATGAAGGCGCTGCGCACACCCGTCACCGGTTGCCCGTGGGACCTTGAGCAGAATTTCGAGACGATTGCCCCCTACACGATCGAGGAAGCTTATGAGGTGGCGGATGCCGTCCAGAATGGCTCCCGCGCCGAACTCTGCGAGGAGCTGGGCGATCTGCTGTTGCAGTCCGTCTACCATGCGCAGATGGCTGACGAGGAAGGCAGCTTCACCTTCGATGACGTGGTCGAGGCCGTAAACCGGAAAATGATCCGTCGCCACCCGCATGTATTCGGTGACGATGAGGCCCGCTCCGCCACGCTCGCCAAGGGCTTCTGGGAGGACATGAAGGCGAAGGAGCGCAAGGACAAGCCGAAGCAGGGCGTGTTGGCTTCGGTTCCCGCCGCCTTCCCCGGCCTCACCCGCGCCGTTAGGCTCCAGTCCAGGGCAGCAAAGGTGGGCTTCGACTGGCCGTCCGTCGACAATGTCTATGACAAGATCGCCGAGGAAGTCGCCGAGTTCCGCGAAGCGCCAGACGAGAAGAAGGCCGAGGAATACGGCGATCTTCTCTTCGCCATGGCGAATGTCGCACGCCACCTGGGGATTGATCCCGAGGCGGCACTGCGCGGTGCCAATGCCAAGTTCGAGCGCCGCTTCGCCCATATCGAGGACCGCCTTGCGGCGCGTGGCAAGGAACCGAAGGACTCGGATCTCGCCGAAATGGACGCGCTGTGGGACGAGGCCAAGACGCTCGGAAAGTGACGGTCGGAATCGATCCCTATTCCGCCACAGCCTTCGCCGGGCTCAGCATCTTGATGGCGCGGCCGAAGCGTGCCTGGGCCTGTCCGGCCTTGTCCTCCGTCAGGCGCACCTTGATGCGGGTGCGGCCATCGGCATAGGACTTGCGGCTCAGAACCTCGCCGCGATCATGCAGCCAGGCCTGCCCTTGCCCGTCAGCGGGATCGAGGAAGATTTCATAGACATGGTCCTCGGCGCCGAGCCGTCCCTCGATCAGTTCGAGCAGCGGGCCCACGCCCTCGCCGGTGACAGCCGACAGCAAGACCGTGCCCGCCTTGCGTAGCGCCTGTGCCTCGCGGGCCGCGCGTTCGTCCTGCGGCAGCAGGTCGAGCTTGTTCCACACTTCGATGATGGTGCCGCGCCGCACTTCGTCGATGCCGAGTTCGCCCAGAACGCGGTTCACGTCCTGCGCCTGTGCTTCGCTGTCGGCATGCGCCACGTCGCGCACATGCAGGATGATGTCGGCCGCCAGTACCTCTTCGAGTGTCGCGCGGAAGGCCGCGATGAGCGACGTCGGCAGGTCCGAAATGAAACCCACCGTGTCCGACAGGATGATCTTGCGGCCATGCGGCAGCTGGATCACCCGCATCGTCGGGTCGAGCGTGGCAAACAGCAGGTCCTTGGCCAGAACCGAAGCCCCGCTCAGCCGGTTGAACAGCGTCGACTTGCCGGCATTGGTATAGCCCACAAGCGCCACCACCGGATAAGGCACGCGCGCCCTGCCCTTGCGATGCAGGGCCCGGGTCTTCACCACCGACTCCAGCTGCTTCTCGATCCGCGTGATGCGTTCCTGAATCAAGCGCCGGTCGGCCTCAAGCTGGCTTTCGCCGGGGCCACCGAGGAAGCCGAAGCCGCCGCGCTGCCGCTCGAGATGGGTCCATGATCGCACGAGACGGCTTTTCTGATACTGGAGATGGGCAAGCTCGACCTGCAGCGTGCCTTCACGCGTGGAGGCGCGCCGTCCGAAGATTTCGAGAATGAGGCCCGTGCGGTCCAGCACCTTGGCGCCCCAGGCCTTTTCCAGATTGCGCTGCTGGATCGGTGAGAGCTGGGCGTTGACGACGACCAGCTCGGCGTCCTTCTCCTTCACCCGCTCGGCAATTTCTTCCACCTTGCCGGACCCCAGCAACGTGGACGGGCGCGGAGCGTTGACGGGCGCAATGATCTGATCGGTGATTTCGAGGTCGATCGCCTGTGCCAGGCCGACGGCCTCCTCAAGCCTGGCCGCGGCGGCCCGATCGGAGACCGGGGGTGCTCCGCGATCACGCCTGTCGACATGAAGAACGACGGCCCGGGTGAGCTCAGGCCCCTCGATCTGGAAATCGACGCCGCCGCCAGATTTGGCCGAACTGCCTGTCTGGCTCGTCTTGCGCGTGCTCAACCTCCCGCCTGCTCCTCGTCGAACAGGCTGATCGGCCCACCCGGCATGATGGTCGAAATGGCGTGCTTGTAGACGAGCTGCGACATGCCATCACGGCGGAGAAGCACGCAGAAATTGTCAAACCAGGTGATGACGCCCTGGAGCTTCACCCCGTTCACGAGAAACACCGTGACCGGAATCTTCTGCTTGCGGACATGATTGAGGAAAGTGTCTTGCAGGTTCTGCTGTTTTTCTTGGGCCATTGCTTTTCTCTTCTTTGGGCCAGTCTGGCGGTTGGTAAACTATCACGAAATCACGATGGTGAAAATTTCACAACTCCGTGTCTTCTTCATTGCGGCCGTGGAGGCCGAGAAGCTTGATCTTGCGGTGCAAGGCGGACCTTTCCATGCCGATGAACTGGGCGGTCTTCGAAATGTTTCCGCCGAAGCGGCCAAGCTGCGCCGTGATGTAGTCGCGCTCGAAGGCCTCGCGGGCCTCCCGCAGCGGGTGAATCAGCAGATGTTCGATACCGAAGGTTGCAGCCGCCGCCCCCGCCCCGCCAGTGTCTGACGGCAGGGCGGCTGCGGTGATTTCGGTTGTCGGGTCACCGCTTGCCAGGATGAGCAGTCGCTCGACGTTGTTGCGCAGCTCGCGGACATTGCCGGCCCATTCGCGGGTCTGCAGCACGGCAATCGCGTCATCGGCGAACTTGCGATGCGGTTGCCCTGAGGCAACGGAGTAGCTGCGCGAGAAATGCGTGATGAGTTCGGGAATGTCCTCGCGCCGCTCGGCCAGTCCGGGCACCTGCACGGGAACCACGCCAAGCCGGTGATAGAGGTCTTCGCGGAATCGTCCCACCATGATGAGGCCCGGCAGGTCGCGGCTGGTGGAGGTGACGACCCGTACATCGACCTTTACCTTCTTGGCGCCGCCCACCCGCTGGAACGTCTGGTCCACCAGAACACGCAGGACTTTGCCTTGCGTTTCCATGGGCATGTCCGCCAGTTCGTCAATATAGAGCGTACCGCCATGCGCCTCCTCGAGCGCGCCGACGCGCCGTGTGGCCCCTGACCCATCTTCCACGCCGAACAGTTCTTCCTCCATGCGCTCGGGCGCCATGGTGGCGGCGCTGAGCGTCACGAAGGGCCCGGTCGCGCGGAGCGACATGGCGTGAAGCGTGCGTGCGGCGAGTTCCTTGCCGCACCCCATGGGACCCGTGATGAGGACACGGCTGTTCGATGGCGCAATCTTCTTCAGAAGCTGGCGAAGCTGGCGCATCGCGGGCGAAGACCCCAGCAGCTCGGTATCTGTGCCCGACCGGCCCTTCAGTTCCTCGTTCTCACGCTTCAGGCGGGAGGTTTCGAGCGCCCGGCCGACCACGAGAATGAGCCTGTCGGCCTTGAAGGGCTTCTCGATGTACTCGTAAGCGCCGCGCTTTATCGCGGCGACCGCCGTCTCGATGTTGCCGTGGCCTGAAATGATGATGACCGGAACTTCCGGGTGTTTTTCCTTAATGATGTTGAGCAGGTCGAGACCGTCGAGCTTCGAGCCCATCAGCCAGATGTCGAGGATGATGAGCGACGGCCGCCGCTGCGCCACTTCCGCAAGGGCCGCATCGCTGTTGTGCGCCAGCCGTGTTTCATAGCCTTCATCCTCGAGGATGCCTGCGATCAGCCCCCGGATGTCGGCCTCGTCGTCGATGATCAGGATATCCGCCGCCATTCAGTCTTCTTTCACTCCGCCGCCGTCGATTGCGCGGTCTGCTTGTCGAACAGGAGGGTCACCCGCGCGCCCTGCCGGGCCTCCGCATAGGAGGGCCCATCCTCGAGCAGCAGCCGTCCGCCATGTTCTTCCATGATGCGCTTGACGATCGCAAGCCCGAGCCCGGTGCCCTTTTCGCGCGTCGTCATATAGGGTTCCGCCAGCCGGTGCCTGTTTTCGCGCGGCAGGCCGATGCCGTTGTCGGTCACGCAGATGAAGGGATGCCCGCTTTTGATGCCGGCCACAACCTCGATATGGCCCCTCGGCTCGGCTTGATCCTGCAGCCGCGCCTCGATCGACTCGCGCGCGTTCTTGACGAGATTGGTGATCGCCTGTGTGATGAGACGGCGGTCGAAGGGAAACACCAGTTCGCCATCGCGGACATCCAGTTCGATATCGATGTCGGAGGACGAGACCCTTTGCAGTACGGTTGCTTCACGGACGATCGATGCCAGTTCATGTGGCTCGGGCACGGCTTTCGGCATCCGCGCGAAGGACGAGAACTCGTCGACCATGCGGCCGATGTCGCCGACCTGCCGTATGATCGTGTCGGTGCACTGGTCGAAGACATGCTTATCGGTCTGGATCTGGTTGCCGTACTTGCGCTTCAGACGCTCTGCCGAAAGCTGGATGGGTGTGAGCGGGTTCTTGATTTCGTGCGCGATCCGCCGCGCGATATCGGCCCAGGCCGAATTGCGCTGCGCGGAAACGAGGTCCGTAATGTCGTCGAAGGTCAGCACATGGCCATGCGTGGTGTCCTCGGATGTTTCGGTCGTCACTCGCGCGAAGAGGCTGCGGCTCTCGCCCTTGCGTTCGATATCGACCTGGGACTCGGCAAAACCTGATGGCCGCGTGAGTGCCTGTTCGAACACCGGCATGAAGGCCGGCAGCGCCTCCTCTGCCGCTTTGCCGAGAAGATCACGTTCGCTCAGGCCCAGCAACAGCAATGCCGAACGGTTGACGAGCGACACATGGCCCGACGGATCGATGCCGATCACGCCTGCGCTCACGCCAGCCAGCATGGCTTCCGTGAAACGCCGCCGCGCATCGACGGCTTCATTGGCCGATACCAGGTCGTCGCGCTGCTGCTTGATATGGCCGGTCATCAGGTTGAAGGTGTTCGACAGGGTCTGGAGGTCCTCCGGCCCCTCGACGACCGGGACCTTGGCGTCGAGTTCGCCCCCCGACACCCGGCGCGCCGCATCGAGCAGGCGCACCACGGGCGCCACGATCATGTCGGAGAACCACAGCCCCACCCAGATCGCCGCCAGCAGGAAGACGAAACCCACCAACGCATACATCATGCCGAAGGTCACCTGGACGCCGAGTCGCTGCGACATCAAACGGTCATACTCGACCTTGGCTTCCCTGGTCTTTGACAACTGGTCCAGCACCGAGGGGTTGATGACCCGGTAAACAAGCAGGAAGGAGTTCGGGAAATTCTGCAATTTGATCATGGCACGGACGACATTGCCGCCCCTGCCCGGCGGCAGCACGACGAGTTCCCCACTCTCGGCACGTGCAATCTGGCTGGCGTTCGGCGGGAAGAAGTCGATCTTGTCATTGGCGACGACGCGCGCATCGAAAGCCTGCTTGCCATCCTCACGGCTGTCAGGATCGAAGATGAACACGGCAGGAAGGCCATGCAACGCCCCATGCCGTGCCACACGGCGCACGAAGCTCGCCTTGTCCGCGTCGAACAGAGCCTTCTGTTGCGAAAGATCGGCGGAGATCGCAGCCACGTCATTGCGCACGGCCTCCGCGTGATCGCGCACATAGGATTCGGCCACATTGACGGCGGTGTCGACGATGACGCGCGTGCGCTCGGAGAACCAGGCATCGAGGCCACGGTTCAGCGTGACGGTTGCGAAGACGGCGACGATGATGGCAGGCACGACGGCAATGACGCTGAACAGCGACACAAGACGCAGATGCAGGGCTGCGCCCGGAGTGCCGCGGCGCTTCTCGACGAAAAGGAACACGAGCTGGCCGATTACCAGCAGCCCCATGATCAGCAGCACGACACCATTGAGGACGATCAGCAGCATCGTCGTCTCGGACGTCGGCTTGATCGGCGTCAGGCCGGTCAGGATACCAAAGGTCGCAAGTCCGCATGCCACGCCTGCGACGACCAGCATGAAGCCGGCCAGCCCCGTGAAACGGCGCAGCCGGTCAAACAGCCGGAAATGCGTACGATCGATCATGCACCTTGTTCAGCAGGTCCTGTTGCCGGAAATCAACACCAAATGTGGCTGATTTGCGACACTCGCCCCACGTCAGCAGTAGCCCTGCGTCAGGAGAGGCCACGTATGACTTTGACCTGCCTGTCCCGCAGCTTCACGCGCAAGGTGTTGCGGTTGATGCCCAGCAATTCGGCAGCCCGCAGTTGGTTGCCGGACGTCGCGGCCAGAACGGCGCGGAGCAGCGGCGGCTCCACTTCCGCGAGGATGCGATCGTAGAGGCCTTGCGGTGGCAGCCCATTGCCGAAGCTGGCGAAGTAGCGCGAGAGATAGTTCTCCATGAACTCCGGCAGGTTGGTGCCTGAGTAATCCGATTGATCGGCCACCGGCTGGACGGGAACGCTGGCAAGTTCACGATCGACGGCCGAGGCTGCGATATTGTCCTCGATCTCGATTGCCACGAGACGGCGCAACAGGTTTTCCAGTTCGCGGACGTTGCCCGGCCAGCGATAAGACTGCAGCCGCTCGATCGAGTCGCGCGACAGTTCCTTGCGGGGGAGTCCCTCCTTGACCGCCTGCGCCAGGAAGTGCCGCACGAGATCCGGAATATCTTCCGAGCGCTCGCGGAGCGGCGGCAGGCGCAAAGGCACCACGTTGAGCCGGTAGAACAGATCCTCGCGGAACTGGCCCTGGTTGATGAGCTGCCGCAGGTCGCGGTGGGTCGCGGTGATGATCCGCACATTGGTCTTGATCGGGGCATTGCCGCCGACAGTCGTATATTCTCCCTGCTGCAGCACGCGCAGCAAACGGGTCTGCGCCTCGAGCGGCATGTCGCCGATCTCGTCTAGGAACAATGTCCCGCCCTCGGCCTGTTCGAACTTGCCGGCCACCCGCGAGGTGGCGCCCGTGAAGGCACCCTTCTCGTGGCCGAAGAGCTCGGACTCGATCAGTTCGCGTGGGATCGCCGCCATGTTGACCGCCACGAAGGGGCCCTTGCGACGGCGGCCATAGTCATGGAGCGCGCGCGCCACCAGTTCCTTCCCGGTGCCGGATTCGCCCACGATCATTACGGTAAGGTCGGTCTGGGTGAGTCTCGCGATGATGCGGTAGATCTCCTGCATGGCGGGCGAGCGGCCGACGATGGGCAGGGTCTCCGACGCCTGGTTGCCGTTGGCTGGCACAGGCTTCTGAGATTGTTCAAGCGCCCTGCCAACAGTCTGCACCAAGGCATTGAGATCAAACGGCTTTGGCAGATAGTCATAGGCGCCGCGTTCGGCCGCCGTGATGGCGGTCATAATGGTGTTCTTGGCGCTCATCACGATGACCGGCAAGGTGGGTCGCAGCTTCTTGATGCGCGGAATGACATCGAAGGCATTTTCGTCGGGCAATACGACGTCGGTGACGACTGTGTCGCCCTGCCCCTCCGTAACCCATCGCCAGAGGGCCGCCGCCGTGGCGGTCGAGCGCACGCTGTAGCCGGCGCGGCTCAGCGCCTGGCTTAGAACGGTGCGAATGGTGCTGTCGTCGTCGGCGATCAGAACCGTCTTGGTGCTCATCAGTTGGAATCCTCTTCAATTTCTCGCGGCGCTGCCGTTCCGCGCAGCATGGGCATCAGCACCCGGAAGGTCGTGCCGCGCTCTCGTCCGATGCATTCGACGATCCCGCCATGGTCGCGCACGATCTTGGCGACGAGTGCCAGCCCGAGGCCGCGGCCGGCTGGTTTCGTCGTCACGAAGGGATCGAAGATATTGGGCCGCAATTCCTCAGGAACGCCGGGGCCGGTGTCGTGTATGCACACTTCGAGCGGAAGCGTGATGCGTTCCTTTGATCCTGGAACCGTCAACCGGATTCCCGGCCGGAAAGCCGTGGTAATGAGGATCTCACCAGCATCGCCGCCCTGATAGATGGCCTCTGCGGCATTCTTGGCGAGGTTCAGGAAAACCTGCACCAGTTGGTCCTTGTTGCCGTGAACAGGCGGCAGCGACGGATCATAGTCTTCGCGGACAGTGACCCCGGGGTGCATCCCGGCGACGGTGAGCTGCTTGACCCGCTCGAGGACGGCGTGAATGTTGACGGGCCTCTTGTCGAGCGGACGCTCGTCTGAAAAGACCTCCATCTGGTCGACGAGATCGCGAATGCGGTCGGTTTCATCGCAGATCAGCCGGGCCAGCGCGCGGTCTTCCGAGCCAAGGGCAGGCTCCAGCAACTGCGCAGCGCCGCGAATACCCGCCAGCGGATTCTTGATTTCATGGGCCAGCATCGTGGCCATGCCCGACACCGAACGCGCTGCCGCGCGCGAGGTCAATTGCCGGTCGATCTTGTGCGCCATCGAGCGCTCGAGCAGCATGACGATGACGTAGCGGGGCTGCTCCACCATGACAGCGGTCTGGATATCGACGAGCCGCTCACCCCCGAGCCGTGGCGTACCCACAGCGATCGCATATTCGTTGACCACGCCAGCCATGGCGCGGGCTTGCGCCACGGCGCCGAAGACGGGGCTCGAGAAAGGTACCAGATCGCCGAGCTTGTGGCGCAACAGCACATTGCTGCTCGCCTGAAAGTAATTCTCCGCCGCCACGTTGGCCATGCAGATACGCTCATCCTCATCGACGACGACGAGCGGATTGGGCAGCGCATCCACGACGGCCTTGGCCATCGGGGCGCCGGATGGTTCCGCCGCCGTCTCGGATGTGATCACAATCATGCCGCTGCCGCCTTTGCCTGTGCCTCATCGTAGAGCTGCTGCAATCCGAGGCGGACGGCGGCGTTGTCGTTCGTTCTCAGCAGGCTGACGCGCCAGGAGGCGGCACGTTCGCTGCTCAGCAGGTTGCGTTCCGCCAGCCGCCCGATTGCCCAGCCGACATGCTTCCGGGCAATGCGGTTGCCGTGATGATGGCCGTGGTGGGAAAGAATGCGTTCGTGATGATTTGCGACGATCCCGGCTTCTTCCGCCAGCGGCGGTTCTTTGACGCCCGAACCCGGATCGAGCCCCTCCGCGATCACGCCCGGCCACCACGGCCTGCCATAGGCCCCGCGCCCGATCATCACGCCATCGGCACCGGATTTCTCGAGCATCTGCCGCGCATCTTCGACCGAGGTTCCGTCACCATTTGCGACGAGCGGTATTTCAATGGCCTCGCGAACCCGCGCAATCGCCGCCCAGTCGGCCTTGCCGCCATAGAACTGGCAGCGCGTGCGGCCGTGGACGGTGACCAGCGCCACCCCCGCCGCCTCGGCGCGGCGCGCGAGATCCGGCGCATTCATGGAATCATGGTCCCAGCCCAGCCGCATCTTCAAGGTCACCGGCACTGAAGAAGCGTCGACGGTCGCCTCGATCAGCTTTTGGGCATGGTCGAGATTTCGCATCAGGGCCGAGCCGGAGAGCCCGCCTGTGACTTCGCGGGCCGGACAGCCCATATTGATGTCGATGATGTCGGCGCCCATGTCCTGCGCCACCTTCACGCCTTCCGCCATCCAGTGCGGTTCGCGGCCCGCTAGCTGGATCACGAAGGGACTGAGCGACTCGGCTCCCAGCGCGCGCCGCAGCATGTCCGGCCTGGCATTGACCAGTTCCTCACTTGCGACCATTTCACTGACAACCAGCCCGGCGCCCTGCTCGTGCGCTGTCATGCGAAAGGGTTCATCCGTGACGCCCGACATGGGCGCCAGGAAAACCCGGTTTCGCGTCTCTATTGGGCCAATCTTTATGCCCATAATTTGATCACAAGTTTCCTGTGTGCAATTTATTGGCAAGATACGCTGATGCTGCACCGCGTCAAGGCCCTTTCTTGCGAGGCCGTGCCGAGATTGCTAGAGCAGAAACATGACAGTTGCGGCGGTGATCGTGGCCGGTGGTTCCGGCCTGCGCGCGGGGGGCGAGAAGCCGAAGCAGTATCAGTTGATCGGCGGCAGGCCGGTGATCTGGTGGACCTGCAAGGCGTTTCTCGATCATCCCGGCGTCAGCCATGTGCAGCCCGTCATCGGCGAAGGCCATGAGGACATGTTCAGTGCCGCAATCGACGGGCTCGAAATGCCCTTGCCAGTCATCGGCGGCTCCACGCGACAGGATTCCTGCCGGATCGGAGTGGAAGCCGTAGAACGGCATGGGCCTACGAAGATCCTCATTCACGATGCCGCCCGGCCCTTCGTGTCGTCCGATCTCATCAGTCACGTCATTGCCTGGCTGGAACGCTATCCGGCTGTCATTCCGGGCATGCCCGTCGCCGAAACCCTGAAGTTCGCACCCGGCGGCATCGTCAGCCGCACCGTCGACCGGGCCAGCATCTGGACAGCCCAGACCCCGCAAGGCTTCATCTACGACAAGATCCTCGGCGCACACCGCAAGGCCCAGATCGAAGCCACCGCCAACCTCACCGACGACGCTTCTGTTGCGGAACATGCGGGCATTGCCATATCCATGATTCCCGGGCGCCATGAAAACAAGAAGCTGACAACCGCCGAGGACATCGAGATCGCCGACCGTGACATGATGGGACGCCAGCTGGAAAACCTGCCAGACATTCGCGTGGGCCAGGGAATCGACATCCACCCCTTCGACGAAGGCGATGCCGTGATCCTGTGCGGCGTGGCGATTCCCTATTCGGCCAGGCTGAAGGGCCATTCCGACGCCGACGCGGCCATGCACGCGCTGACCGATGCGATTCTCGGAACCATCGGCGAAGGCGACATCGGCACGCATTTCCCCCCGAGCGACCCCCAGTGGAAGGGAGCGCCCTCACGAATCTTCCTCGCGAAGGCAGTCGAACTGCTGGAGGCGCGGCGTGGCCTCATCGCCAACGCCGACATCACCATCCTGGCCGAAGCTCCGAAGATTTCGCCCCACGTTACTGCAATGAAGGATGTGCTTTCTCCCCTGCTCCATCTTGCGCCAGAGCGCATTGCCATCAAGGCGACAACGATGGAGAAGCTCGGCGCCATCGGACGCAAGGAAGGCATCATGGCCTTCGCCACCGTCACCGTGCGGCTACCCTGATGTTTCCGGACGATCTCATCAAGAGAGCAGTGGCACTCATCGATGTCTGCCGGGAACGAAAGCTTTGGCTTGCAACAGCCGAGAGTTGTACGGGTGGACTCATCGCGGGCCTCATCACGGCCGTGCCGGGTTCATCCGATGTTTTCGATGCAGGATTCGTGACCTACTCCAATGAGGCCAAGACGCGGATGATCGGCGTTCCGACGGATCTCATTGCTTCGGCGGGCGCAGTCAGCGAGGACGTCGCTCGCGCCATGGCATTGGGCGCACTCGCTCACAGCCGTGCCGATATCGCCATGGCCGTGACAGGAGTTGCGGGGCCGGGCGGAGGCACGGCGTTGAAGCCGGTGGGCCTGGTGCACTGC
>NZ_JBGSOZ010000138.1:0-17011 GCF_041738905.1 Aestuariivirga sp. | reverse complement strand
TCAGTGCCGATGTAACGCGCGACGGTATCCTCGAGACGGTCGGCGGTGACGGCGGTGCGCCACAGCTTGAAGCCCGTGCCGCTGCCGGGCTGGATTTCGCGGGCGACGAAACTCGTGGCCTGCACCCGCTCGATCGGAGTCGGCGGCCGCGTCAGAGATCCCGCCACATAGGCCGTCACATTGGCGAGCAGGCTCCAGATCACGCCATGCGTCAGCGGGTTGAATTCCATGGCGAACAGCGCGCGGGCCTTGAACAGGCCGATGCCGAAGGGGCCTTCGTCGAGGAAGTTGCGGCCGATCCAGCCGGCTTCCGCGAAGGACGGCATCAGGAGCGTATAGACCCACACAGCGAAGCCCGCCATGATGCCCCACATGGCACCCCGCGCGGTCGCCCGCTTCCACACCAGGCCGCCGAAGAAGGCGGGCGCGAATTGCGCGACGGCCGCGAACGAAAGCAAGCCCACCTGCGCCAGCGCTGCGGTGGACCCGATCATCTGGAAGTAGACATAGGCGAGAACCAGCACGCAGACGATGGCCATGCGGCGGATGAGAATCAGCGTCTCGCCCATGTCCTGGTGCACCGCTGAGCGCTCCATCCTGCGGCGCAGCAGCAGCGGCACAACCAGATTGTTGCAGACCATGATCGAGAGCGCGATGCACTCGACGATGACCATGGCCGTCGAGGCCGACAGCCCCCCCAGAAAGGCGATGAGGGCAAAGAGCTGGCTATCCGCGGCGACAGGCAGCGCCAGCACGAAGCTGTCCCCGTCCGTGCCCAATGGAAGGACGATCAGGCCCGCCACAGCAATGGGAATGACGAAGATGTTGATCGCCACGAGATAGGACGGGAACAGCCAGGCCGCACGGCGGATTTCGCCGCTGCTGGCGTTCTCGACGGCCGCCACGTGAAACTGGCGCGGAAGCAGGACGATGGCAAAGGACGCCAGCAGCGTCATGGTGAGCCACTGTCCGCCGTCGAGTTCGCCCGAGAACAGGCTGTTGACATGCGGATCGGCGGCAGCGCGCTCCATGAAGGGGCCAACCCCACCCATGACGCCGAAGACCACGAAGAGCCCGACAGCGATGAAGGCGAGGAGCTTCACCATCGATTCGACGGCGATCGCCAGTATCATCCCGTCCTGGTGCTCGGTGGTATCGATGTGACGGGTGCCGAACAGGATGGCGAAGACGCCCATGGTAAGGGCCACGAGCAGCGAGAGCCCGTCGAGGCCTGTCGACGGGCGAAGGATATCGCGCGACCAGTCAGGCTCCGAGATCAGCACCTGCAACGAGGTCGACACCGCCTTGAGCTGGATCGAGATATAGGGAACGATCCCGATGACCGCGATCACCGCCACCAGCGCGCCCAGCGCCTGACTCTTGCCATAGCGGGCCGAAAGAAAATCCGCGATCGACGCGATATTGTGACGCTTGGTGATGCCGGCGATCGACTGCATCAGCTTCCAGCCGAGGCCGAAGACGAGGATGGGGCCGAGGTAGATCGGAATGAAGTCGAGCCCGGTGCGGGACGCGATGCCGACGCTGCCGAAATAGGTCCAGGACGTGCAGTAGACGCCCAGCGAGAGAGCGTAGATGACCGGCCGGCCGGCGCGCACATTCCACTTGCGGGCCATGCTGTCGCCATAGGTGGCTACCCCGAACAGCGCGCCGAGGTAAAGGAGGCCCGCGGCCAGAATGGTCCACTCACCGATCACAGCCGCCATGATCGGCGCGATCCGCAGGCGAATCAAGCCGTATCGGCCCGCCACTGAACCTTTGGCCCACAAGCTGAAAACAACCGCTCATCGGCATCAGTTGACGCAGGTCCTTTTGATCCATGTCAATGCCCCTTGACGCCACTACAAGCATTCGTTGAGCCGAACACTATTCAGAAAGGGGGTCTCTCATGGGGGCTGGTACAATAGCAGGAAAGGGATCGCCATCAGGAGGCGGGTCTCTTGTGATGATGGCGCTTTGGGCGGTACTCGCCGTCCTCGCCATCACGATGGGGGCGAAGGCGCAGGACATGCCATTCGCCATCCACATGTTCATTTTCGCCGCTGCGGCAATCCTGGCGCTCATCTTCAAGGCGCGCAGTTTCGGCCATGCTCCGGAAGATACCGAAGGCTATCTTGACGGCGTCGTGCGCTGGGGCGCGCTCATCACCGTCTTCTGGGGCGTCGTGGGCTTCCTCGTCGGCATCGTCGTGGCGTTGCAACTCGCCTACCCCGACCTCCTCACCAATATCGAGTGGCTGAACTTCGGCAGGCTTCGCCCGCTGCATACTTCGGCCGTGGTCTTCGCCTTCGGCGGCAACGCGCTGCTCTGCACTTCATTCTACGTGGTCCAGCGCACCAACCGCACGCGGCTGGCGCTGGGCAACCTCGCGTGGTTCGTGTTCTGGGGCTACCAGCTCTTCATCGTGCTGGCCGCCACCGGCTATCTCCTCGGCGTCACCGAGGGCCGCGAATACGCCGAGCCCGAATGGTACGTCGATCTCTGGCTCACCGTCGTGTGGGTGGCTTACTTCCTCGTGTTCTTCGGCACGTTGCTGAAGCGCAAGGAACCGCACATCTATGTGGCCAACTGGTTCTACCTCGCCTTCATCGTGACGATTGCCATGCTGCACATCGTCAACAACCTGTCGATCCCGGTCTCGGTGTTCGGCTCCAAGAGCTACTCGCTCTTCTCGGGCGTGCAGGACGCGCTCACCCAGTGGTGGTACGGCCACAACGCGGTGGGCTTCTTCCTCACCGCCGGCTTCCTCGGCATGATGTACTTCTTCATCCCGAAGCGCGCGAACCGCCCGGTCTATTCCTACCGCCTGTCGATCGTGCACTTCTGGTCGCTGATCTTCCTCTATATCTGGGCAGGTCCGCATCACCTTCACTACACGGCTCTCCCGGATTGGGCGCAGACCCTTGGCATGGTGTTCTCGATCATGCTGTGGATGCCCTCGTGGGGCGGCATGATCAACGGCCTGATGACGCTCTCGGGCGCCTGGGACAAGCTCCGCACGGACCCCGTGCTGCGCATGATGGTGATCTCGGTCGCCTTCTACGGCATGTCCACCTTCGAAGGCCCGATGATGTCCATCAAGGCCGTCAACTCGCTCTCGCACTACACCGACTGGACCATCGGCCATGTTCACTCCGGCGCCTTGGGCTGGGTCGGCATGATCTCGATGGGCTGCATGTACCACCTGATCCCGCGCCTGTGGGGCCAGAAGGAAGTCTATTCGCTCCGCCTCGTCAGCTGGCATGTCTGGCTCGCCACCCTCGGCATCGTGGTCTACGCGTCCGCCATGTGGGTGTCCGGCATCATGCAGGGCCTGATGTGGCGCGAGTACGATGACAACGGCTTCCTCGTCTACTCCTTCGCGGAGACGGTGCAGGCCATGCATCCCTACTACGTGATCCGTGCCGCCGGCGGCGCCCTCTTCCTCGTGGGTTCGCTGATCATGGTCTACAACCTCTACCGCACCATCCGGAATGCCAGGCCCGTGACGCAGCCGGTCGGCATGATCTCGGCAGCGGCCTAAGAAAAGGATACTGGTGCCATGAAGCACGAAGTAATCGAAAAGAATGCCACGCTGCTGCTGATCTTCAGCCTCCTCGTGGTGACCATCGGCGGCATCGTCCAGATCGTTCCGCTCTTCTACCTCCAGAACACGATCGAGAAGGTGGAGGGCATGCGCCCCTACACCCCTCTCGAGCTGGCGGGGCGGAACATCTACATCCGCGAAGGCTGCTACACCTGCCACAGCCAGATGATCCGTCCGTTCCGTGACGAGGTCGAACGCTATGGCCACTACAGCCTCGCCGCCGAGTCGCAATACGACCACCCCTTCCAGTGGGGCTCGAAGCGGACGGGACCCGATCTCGCCCGCGTCGGCGGCCGCTACTCGGACGATTGGCAGCGCGAGCATCTCGCCAACCCGCGGAACGTCGTTCCGGAGTCGGTGATGCCGGGCTACGCCTATCTCTATGACAAGGAGATCGACCCCAAGGGCTTCGGCAAGCACCTCGCCGCGCTCAACCTCACGGTCAACAACGGCAACGGCGACATGTACAGCGCCGAGGCCGTCGAGAACGCCGAGGCCGACATGGTGGCGCAGGCAACGGACGGCGGCGACATCACCGGTCGCTATCCGAAGTCGCAGGCCCGCAACTATGACGGCGATCCGCGCCTGACAGAGATGGACGCGCTCGTCGCCTATCTCCAGATGCTCGGAACGCTGGTCGACACCAGCACCTTCAAAGCCGACATGTCGAGGTAATCATCATGAGCACTTATGACATCTGGCGGACGTTTGCGGACAGCTGGGGCCTTCTCGCCATGTTCGCCTTCTTCACGGCAACGGCCCTCTTCGTCTTCCGTCCGGGCTCCAAGGCCCATTACGACGAAGCGGCGCAAATCCCTCTCAAGCACGGTTCCGAGGACTGACCCATGGCGACCAATATCGAAAAGGACGAAGTAACAGGAACCGCGACGACCGGCCATGAATGGGACGGCATCAAGGAACTGAACACGCCTCTGCCGAAGTGGTGGCTCTACACCTTCTATGGCTGCGTTATCTGGGCGCTTGGCTACACGATTGCCTATCCCGCCTGGCCCATGCTCCATGGGGCAACGGCCGGAGTTCTCGGCTACTCGTCGCGCGGAGATCTGGAGGCATCACTGGGCGAGGCGAAGGCCGCGCAGGCGGCCAACGTCGACAAGATCGCCACGATGAGCGTCGATGACATCCTGAAGGACGAAAATCTGCGCGGGTTTGCCATCGCAGGCGGTTCCGCCGCCTTCAAGGTGAACTGCGTGCAGTGCCACGGCTCGGGCGCGGCGGGTTCCGCCGGCTACCCCAACCTGAACGACAACGACTGGCTCTGGGGCGGCTCGGGAGAGGCGATCTACACGACGCTGAAGAACGGCGTGCGCTACACCCAGAATGCCGACACGCGCGACTCGCAGATGCCGGCGTTCGGTGCCGATGAGATCCTGACGCCCGAGCAGATCGGCAGCGTGGCTGCCTACACGGTCTCGCTCGGCGGAGAGCAGCAGGACGCGGCTCTGGTCGAAGAGGGCAAGACCCTCTTCACCGAGAACTGCGCCAGCTGCCATGGCGAGGACGGCAAGGGCGGACGCGACTTCGGCGCGCCCAACCTCACCGACAAGATCTGGCTCTACGGCGGCACCGTTGCCGACGTGAAGGCACAGCTGATGAAGCCGCGCCACGGTGTGATGCCGGCCTGGTCGCACCGCCTGAGCGATGCGACGATCAAGCAACTCGCTGTGTATGTCCACACGCTGGGCGGCGGCGAGGCTGCGGAAGCAGCGACGCAGTAATCGACAACCACCGGAGACCGCGTGCCCGCGACAGCATGGCATGCGGCCTCCGGCCACAATGCGGACGGCAGAGAGCGGGTATATATTAGAATAATCTAATAATAACCCGGTGTCTGAGGGGAATGATGGTTCAGGTTATCAATACGGTCGACACCAGCAACGATGTCGACACGCACGACGCAACGGCGGTCAACAAGGCCGAGAACCGCTCGCTCTATGCCTCACGGGTGGCCATCCATCCCAAGGCGGCCTCCGGCACGTTCCGCAGGCTGAAATGGATTCTCGTCTTCGTCTTGCTGGGCATCTACTATATTTCTCCGTGGCTGCGCTGGACGCGCCCCGGCGATGCGCCGGACCAGGCGATCCTCATCGACCTCGCCAACCGCCGCTTCTATTTCTTCTTCATCGAGATCTGGCCGCAGGAATTCTACTATGTCGCGGGCCTGCTCATCATGGCGGGCGTCGGCCTGTTCCTGGTCACGTCCCTCTTTGGCCGGGCATGGTGCGGCTATGCCTGTCCGCAAACCGTGTGGACCGACCTCTACATCTGGGTTGAAAGCAAGATCGAGGGCGACCGTAACGCCCGCATCAAACTCGATGCCGCGCCGTGGAGCGCCTCCAAGCTCGCGAAGCGGGCGACCAAGATGGCCATCTGGCTGGCGATCGCGATTGCCACCGGCGGCTTCTGGGTCTTCTACTTCGCCGACGCCCCCACGCTTTTCGTGGAGCTCATAACGGGCCAGGCGGCATCGGTCGCCTATTTCACCATCGCCATCCTGACTGCCACCACATTCACCTTCGCGGGTTTCATGCGCGAGCAGGTCTGCACCTACATGTGCCCGTGGCCGCGCATCCAGGGTGCGATGCTCGATGAGGAATCGCTCGTCGTCACCTACAACGCCTGGCGTGGCGAGCCCCGCATGGCTGGACGCAAGAAGGCCGAAGCGCAAGGCTTGAAGGTCGGCGACTGCGTGGACTGTAATGCCTGCGTGGCCGTTTGCCCGATGGGCATCGACATCCGCGATGGCAACCAGCTCGAATGCATCAACTGCGCGCTCTGCATCGATGCATGCGATGCCGTGATGGAGAAGATCGGCAAGCCCAAGGGCCTCATCAACTACACGACGTCCAGCCTCTATGCCGCCAACGTGGCGGGCAAGAACGAGCACTGGGACTGGCATCACCTGATGCGCCCGCGCACCATGATCTATTCCTTCGCATGGGCCGCGGTCGGCATCGCCATGCTGGTGACGCTCGTCAACCGCACGCAGCTCGACGTGAACGTGGTGCCCGACCGCAACCCGCTCTACGTCATGCTGTCCGATGGGTCGATCCGCAATGGCTACACCGTCAAGATCCTCAACAAGAAGCAGGAAGAACGCACCTTCCGCCTGTCGATCGGCAAGCTCCCCGGCGCCAGCATGGAAATGGTGGGGCAGGACGGCGTGACCGCCACTACGTTCGACATCACCGTCGAGCCCGACAAGCTCAAGGCCGTCAAGATCTATGTCGCCACCAAGGACAAGGACGTGGTGGAAGACGAGCGCACTGACTTTGAATTCAAGGTCGAGGAACTGAACGCCAAGGGCGTAGCGGAAGAAGCGAACTACAGCGCCATCTTCCATGCCCCCGAAGAGAAGGATTGAGGACAATGGCCATGGCCGCAACCGAAAAGCAGCTCACCGGCAAGCACGTTCTCGCGATGCTCGTCGCCTTCTTCGGCGTCATCGTCGGCGTTAACTTCCTGATGGCCTATCTCGCCAACTCCACATGGTCGGGACTGGTCGTTGCCAATGGCTATGTGGCGAGCCAGAGCTTCGACAAGGACCTTGCCAAGGCCCGCGCGCAGGAAGCGCTCGGCTGGAAGGTGGAGTTCTCACATGCGGGCGACCGGCTCCGCATCACCTTCGAGGATGCGCAGGCAACGAAGCTCGATGGTCTCGTCATCACCGGCGACCTCGAACGCACGGTGACCGATACGCAGGACCAGAAGCTCACCTTTACCGCCATCGGCCCAGGCGTTTACTCGGCTCCGGCAAAGCTTGCACCCGGCGTGTGGGAGGTCGAGATCGATGCCAGCAGCGACACGGTTCCCTACTATCACAAGATCTTCCGCTTCGTGGTGAAGGAATAACTCCGTGACGCTGCCCTGCTGCACCATCGATGGTGACTATTTCGAGCCCTTCAAGCTTGAGGGCGAAGACGCCCAGCGCTGGATCTCGACGGCGGGGCCGGGCCTCAAGCGCATCGAGTTCATTGCGCCGCAGGCCAACCATCCCGAAGCAATGGCGCATATCGAAACCGACCTTGGCGCGCTCGATGGAGTGAAGTCGGCGCGTGTCAATCTCACGGGCCGCCGCGTCGCCGTCATTTATGTTGAAGGTGTCATCGAGCCACAGGCCCTCATCGACCGTCTGGGCATCATCGGCTACATGGCGCGCCCCTTCGATCCGCGCGAGACGGGCCTCACCAAGGATGACCGCGAGGGCGGCAGGTTGTTGCGCGCCCTCGCCGTCTCAGGCTTCGCGGCCAGCAACGTGATGCTGCTGTCAGTATCCGTCTGGTCGGGGGCGGAAGACGCGACGCGCGATCTCTTCCACTGGCTCTCGGCCATGATCGCGCTGCCCGCCGTCGCTTATGCAGGGCGGCCATTTTTCTATTCAGCCGTCAATGCGCTGAAGCTGGGCCGCGTTAACATGGACGTGCCGATTTCGCTCGGCGTGCTGCTCGCGTCCTTCATGAGCCTGTTCGAGACCTTCAACGGCGCCGAGCATGCTTATTTTGACGCCTCCGTCACGCTGCTCTTCTTCCTGCTGGCAGGTCGTTACCTCGACCACCTGATGCGCGCCCGCGCCCGCTCGGCCATTGCCCAGCTTGTCTCCCTCTCGGCTGAGGGCGCAACGGTGATCGAAGCCGATGGCAAAAGGCGTTATGCCGCGGCGCGGGACCTGAAAACCGGCATGTCGGTCGCGGTCGCGGCGGGCGACAGGCTTCCGGCGGATGGCATCGTCACGTCTGGCACGTCCGATATGGACCGCTCACTGCTCACCGGCGAGTCCGCGCCTGAAACCGTGAAGCCCGGCAGCACCGTTCACGCGGGCGAACTCAATCTTACAGCGCCACTCACTGTCGAGATCACGGCGGCGGGCAATGATACGTTCCTGAGCGAACTCGTGCGGTTGATGGCGGCTGCCGAGCAGAGCCAGTCGAAATACATCCGCATCGCCGACCGCCTGGCGCGCTTCTATTCTCCGGCCGTTCACACGCTGGCCGCCATCACGCTGGTGGGCTGGATGCTGCTCGGCCATGGCTGGCATGATTCAATCATGGCTGCGATTGCTGTCCTCATCATCACCTGCCCCTGTGCGCTGGGCCTCGCTGTTCCCGCCGTGCAGGTCGTGGCGTCCGGCCGCCTGTTCCGCTCCAGCGTGATGATCAAGGATGGCGCAGCGCTCGAAAAGCTCGCCGGCGTCGACACCGTGATCTTCGACAAGACCGGCACGCTGACCAAGGGCGAGCCCGCCCTCGTCTCGCCGCTTATGGTCTCGACCGATACGCTGGCGCTCGCCGCAGGCCTCGCGCAGGCCAGCAAGCATCCGCTCTCGCAGGCCCTTGTGCGCGAGGCAAATCGCCGGGGACTGACGCCCGTCCCCGTCAATGACATCGTGGAGCATCCCGGCCTCGGGCTTTCCGCCACCTACAATCACGAGGCGCTGAAGCTTGGCAGCCGCGCGTGGTGCGGCGTGGAAGACGCTGCCGACGACAAGGGGCTTCTGGAATTCGCCTTCCGCCGGGGCCCGCGCGCGCCCTCGATCTTCCAGTTCGAGGACCGGCTGCGGCCCGACGCGGCAGAGACCGTCTCGCGGCTGAAGACCATGGGCCTTGCCGTCCACCTGCTCTCAGGCGACCGTGAGAGCGCAGTTCAGCGTGTGGCCGAGACGGTGAAGATCGATACCGCCGTCTCCCGCGCCAGCCCGCAGGGCAAGCTCGCCTATGTCGATGCGCTCGCCAAGGCCGGCCGCAAGGTGCTGATGGTGGGCGACGGCATCAACGACGCGCCTGCCCTTGCCGCTGGCTACACATCGATGGCGCCTGCTTCAGCCTCCGACATTGGCCGCACCGCCGCTGAGACCGTGTTCATGGGTGAGTCTGCCGATGCAGTCGCGGAGGCCATCAAGGTGAGCCGCCGCACCCAGCGCATCGCCATGGAAAACTTCGGGCTGGCAGTGGGCTACAATGTCCTGGCCGTGCCGCTCGCCATGGCCGGGCTGGTGTCGCCGCTGGTGGCGGCCATCGCCATGTCCACGTCTTCGATCATCGTCATCGCCAACGCGCTTCGCGTCGGCCTGGGCAGGACAGCAACGCCCGCCTCTGCTATGCTGAATGCCAATCATCAGGCCGAGAGGCCCGGACTGAGGAACGCTGCATGACCGGACTGCTCTATCTCATCCCCGTCGCCCTCTTCCTTGGCGGACTTGGACTCGTGGCCTTCATCTGGTCGCTGAAGTCGGGCCAGTACGACGACCTCGAAGGTGCCGCATGGCGCATCCTGCAGGATGACGACCAGCCGCGTTCCTGAACTTTCTCACGAAGTCTTCCAAACACCGACCGTCCTTCACCAAATTGCCGCAAACCTTGCGGAATTGTTAAGGTGCCCGTTGACAACAGGGCGGCGGGGACGGAGTCTCTCCTCCCCGCATAACACTTGACGGACGGAGGACTTCCGATGACGGCGCATCGTATCCATTCCCATGCCTTGCCGGGAGTTCACCTTCAATTCCTCTGGACTCTGCTTCTCGCTTTCGTGGCGCTGCATCTTCCCGTGGCCCACGCATCAGCCGCGAAGCCCTTCCCCGTCGACCAGTTCAGCTACTACCTGAGCGACTATGATTACGAACTCGGCAGGCTGTCGAAGGAGGTCACGAAGACCGAGCCGGAGATCATGCTGGACATCAAGGCTGCCGAAGCCGCCAGCAACGCGAGGCTTGCCGCGGCCTCGCTCGAACAACTTCTTACCAAGCGGCCGACCGACGCCGCGCTCTGGCTCAAGCTCGCGCAGCAGCTGAGCATCGCGATTCCCATCAATGACACGGACGGCTACGCAATCCCTTCCAGGATGATCGGCGCGGGCCTCAAGGCCTATTCGATGGTGCGCACTCCGCAGGATGAAGCGGCAGCGCTCACCATCGCGGCGCAGGGTTTTGCCAAGCGCGAATACTGGCGCCCTGCCCTGATGGCCTACAAGGAAAGCCTGAAGCTCGTCGAAGACCCGGCCACGCGTGAGACCTACGAGGCGATGCGTGTGGACCACGGATTCCGCGTCGCCGACTACAAAGTCGACAATGATTCGACCCCGCCCCGCGCCTGCTTCGTGATGTCGGAGCCGATTTCGCGCACCGTGACCGACTTCACGTCCTACTTCACCCAGGAACCCGGCCCCGTGGCGGCGGTGACGGCGGAAGGCACGCGCCTCTGCGTCGAAGGACTGAAATACGGCGAGCGCTACAAGATCACCGCCCGCAAGGGCATTCCCGCCGCTGCCGACGACACGATGGCGAAGGACTTCGACTTCGAATTCTACGTCCGCGACCGCAGCCCCTCGGTCCGCTTCTCGGGCAAGAGCTATGTGCTGCCGCGCACCGGACAGACCGGCATTCCGGTCATCTCCGTCAACAGCAAGGAAGCCAAGCTGGCGCTCTATCGCATCGGCGACCGCAATCTCATCGGCAACGTGATGGGCTCCGACTTCCGCGCACAGATCAGCGGCTACACCGCTGACGACATTTCAAGCCGGAAGGGCAAGCTCGTCTGGGAAGGCACGATGGAAACGCCATCGCCCCTGAACGAGGACATCACCACGGCCTTCCCCGTGGACGAAGCCATGGGCAAGCTGGAACCCGGCCTCTATGTGATGACGGCGGAGCCCGCATCGCGCGAGGTCGAGAACTACGACACCGTGGCGACGCAGTGGTTTGTCGTCTCGGACCTTGGCCTTTCGACCATGACCGGCAAGGACGGGTTGCACGTGAGCCTCCGCTCGATCGCCACGGCCGAACCGGTGGCGGACGTCGAGGTGCGCCTCATCGCCCGCAACAACGAGGTGCTGGCGACGGCAAAGTCCGACGCCACCGGCACGGTCATCTTCGAGCCCGGCTTGCAGAAGGGCGAGGGAGGCGAAGCCCCGGCCCTCGTCGTGGCGCAGTCACTGACGAGCGACTACAGCTTCGTCGACCTGACGCAGCCTTCCTTCGACCTGACGGATCGCGGCGTGACAGGCCGTGCTCCTTCAGGCCCTGTCGATGCCTTCGTTTACGCCGAGCGTGGCGTCTATCGCCGTGGCGAAATGGTTCATGCCTCGGTACTGTTGCGCAGCGACAAGGCGGTGGCGCTGTCCGGCACTCCGGTAACGCTCGTCGTCGAACGGCCCGATGGCGTCGAGTATCTGTCGACAGCCCTCAATGACCAGGGTGCCGGCGGCTTCAGCCACAGCTTCGCGATCAATCCCGGCGCACAGGGCGGGACGTGGCGCATCAAGGCGCTGACCGACCCCAATGGTGAGCCCGTGGGTGAAACCTCGTTCCTCGTCGAGGACTATATCCCGGACCGCATCGAGTTCGACCTGAAGTCGAAGACCGCGAAGGCCACGACCGGCGAAGGCATCCTGCTGTCGGTCGACGGTCGCTATCTCTTCGGCGCGCCGGGCGCCGGCCTCGACCTTGAGGGCAACCTCACCATTACGCCCGATGGCAAGCCCTTCGCCGAGTGGAAGGACTATCAGTTCGGCCTTATGGACGAGCGCCCCGACACGATCCAGACGACTGCCGAGGCCCTGCCGCAGACCGACATCAACGGACATGCTGACATCACCATCCGCCTGCCCGACTTGCCGGTGACGACGCGGCCGTTGAAGGCCGATGTCGCGCTCCGCATGCGCGAACCCGGTGGCCGCGCGGTCGAGCAGAACGTAAGCCTGCCCATCGAGGCGAGCCAGCCCATGCTCGGCATCAAGGCCGATTTCGAGAACGGCGCAGCACCCGAAGGCCAGGCCGCAGGATTCAAGATCATCGGCCTCGACAAGGACGGAAAGCTTATCGCGGCCACAGGCGCTACATGGACCCTGAAGCGCCTGACGCGTGACTGGCAATGGTTCAACGTCGATGGTGACTGGCGCTGGGAAGGTGTCACGCGGACATCGAAGATCGCCAACGGCACGCTGGACCTTGCCACCGACAACCCCACCGACTTCACGCAGAACCTGTCATGGGGCGAGTATCGCCTTGAGATCGGCGCGGCTGGCTTCACGCCCGTCTCGATCGACTTCTCGTCGGGATATTACACCTATGACGCTGCCAAGGCAGACACCCCCGACACGCTGAAGGTGGCACTCGACAAGACCGACGCCCGGACCGGCGAAACGGTGAACGTGAAGATCGAGGCCCGCTATTCCGGCAAGGCCACGGTGCAGATCGTAGGAGAAGGACTGCTCGCGACGCAGACGGTGGACGTGCCAGAAGGCGGCCTCACCATTCCCTTCACGGTGGGTGAAGGCTGGGGCACTGGCGCCTATGTGCTGGCGAGCCTCTACAAGCCGATGGACGTGAAAGCCAAGCGCATGCCGTCCCGCGCCATGGGTGTGGCCTGGTTCGGCATCGACCGCGAGGCCCGCACGCTGGGTGTAGCACTCACGCCGCCTGAGATGATGAAGCCGCGCCAGAAGCTTACCGTGCCGGTGAAGATCGCCAATCTCGCTCCCGGCGAGGAAGCCTTCATCACGGTTGCGGCGGTCGACGTCGGCATCCTCAATCTCACGCGCTACAATCCTCCTGCGCCCGAGAATTATTACTTCGACCAGAAGCGCCTGACGGCCGAACTCCGCGACATCTACGGCGTGCTGATCGACGGCATGCAGGGCGAGCGCGGCAAGCTGCGCTCCGGCGGTGACGGTGGTGCTGCCTTCACCGCTCCCCCTCCCACGCAGAAGCCGCTCAGCCAGTATTCCGGCATCGTCAAGGTGGCGGCTGATGGCACGGCCTCCGTCGACTTCGAAATCCCCGCCTTCAACGGCACTGTGCGCGTGATGGCTGTCGCCTGGAGCAAGGACAAGGTGGGGCATGCCTCAACCGACGTGATCGTCCGCGATCCCGTGGTGGTCGCTGGCACGCTGCCGCGCTTCCTCGCGGTCGGCGACTCCTCGCGGCTGCGCTTCGACATCATCAATGCCGAAGCGCCCGCCGGCGACTACACGCTTGGCGTCTCGATCGACGGGCCGGTGACACCGCAGGCCGGAACGGCGATCCAGAAGGTCACCATCGGCGCTGCCGGTGCCCGCACCACGGTCTTCGTTCCCATCACGGGATCGGGACCGGGAACTGCAACTGTGATCGCCACGCTGAAAGGCCCCGGCGATATCCTGCTCGATCAGGAATATGCGCTGGGCGTCGTGCCGAGCAACCCGATGGTCACGCGGCGCACCACCTTGCCACTGATGGCGAACGGCGGCGCGCTGACGATCAACAAGGATCTGCTGGCCAGCATGTTGCCGGGCACCGGCTCGGTGGCGCTCTCGGTGAGCCCGCTGCCACAGCTCGATGCGGCTGGGCTTGTGCGCGACCTCGACCGCTACCCCTACGGCTGCTCGGAGCAGACGGTGAGCCGCGCGCTGCCGCTGCTCTATCTGAGTGAACTCGGCGTCAGCAAGAAGGAGATCGACGGCGAACTGAACGAGCGGATGCGGCAGGCCGTGGCCCGCCTCGTCAACCGCCAGTCGGGTTCGGGCTCCTTCGGCCTGTGGTCGGCCTATGGCGACGACACCAGCCTGTGGCTCTCCTCCTATGTCACCGACTTCCTGCTTCGTGCCCGCGAAAAGGGCTTCGATGTGCCGGAAGACGTGCTGGTGGGCGGCCTCGACTATATCCGCAACATTGTGGGCAACGCGCCTGACATCGAGCAAGGCGGCGGCCAGGACATGGCCTATGCGCTCTATGTTCTGGCGCGTGCCGGCCGGGCTCCGGTGGGCGACCTGAAATACCTCGTGGACACCAAGCTCTCGGACTTCGGCTCGCCGCTGGCCCGCGCGCAAGTGGCGTCTGCACTCTCTATGCTGGGCGACCGCGAGCGCGCCGACACGGCGTTTGCGTCCGCCATCGAGGCGCTTGGCGAGGCCGTCGAGTCGACCAACCGCGGCTTCTACCGTGCCGACTACGGCAGCACGCTCCGCGATGCCTCCGCCATCCTTGCCTTGGCGACCGATGCGAAAGCAAAGCCCGAGGTGATCCGCACCGCGATGAGCGCCATCGAGGTGGAGCGTGCGCGCTCGAACTACGCCTCGACACAGGAAATGTCGTGGATGGTGCTGGCCTCGATCGCGGTTCAGGAACAGGCGAAGACGATCCGCCTCGACGTCGATGGCAAACAGCATGACGGAAGCCTCAACCGTGTGTTCCGCGAGGCGGCCCTCACGAAAGACATCCGCGTCGTCAATCAGGGCATGGATGCCTTGAAGGCCGTGGTCGCCGTGTCGGGCTCGCCGCTCGTCGCGGAGCCCGCTTCCAGCAACGGCCTCATCGTGGAGCGGACATACTTCACGACGGCGGGCGAGCCTGCCGACATCGCAACGGTGAAGCAGAACACCCGCCTCGTCGCCGTGCTCTCGGTGATGAAGACCGGAGGACAGTCGGAGACTGGCAACTTCCTGCTGGTCGATGCCCTGCCCGCCGGATTCGAGATCGAGAACCCGGTGCTGGTATCCTCCGGCGGCACGGCGAATATCCCGTGGCTGACCGACTCGACCTGGGCAAGCTACACCGAGTTCCGCGATGATCGCTTCGTGGCGAGCTTCACCAGCTCGACCGCCAAGCTGGCCTACATGGTCCGCGCCGTGGCACCGGGCACCTATGCGCATCCCAGCGCCTTCGTCGAAGACATGTACCGCCAGGAGCTGAACGCCCGGACAGCCACCGGCACCGTCGTCGTCGAAGCGCAATGACATGAGAAACAGGCCCCGCAGCAGATGGCCCTTGCGCCTCTATGCGGGGCTTCTCGGCGCCGTGCTGCTGGTCAATGGCGCGGGCTTCACCATCACCGAGACCCTGCGGCGGCTGGGGCCTGTTCCGCTCGGCGAGGACGTGACCTTCTCGACACTTATCGTGGACAAGGACGGCAAGCTGCTACGCCCCTTCATCACGAAGGATGGCTATTGGCGGCTTCCCGTCACTGCAGACCAGGTCGACCCACGTTTCCTCGCCATGCTCATCGCCTATGAGGACAAGCGCTTCTACGGGCATGGGGGCGTTGACCCGAAGGCGCTGATGCGGGCGGCATGGCAAGCCATCTCCAATGGCCACATCGTCTCGGGCGGCTCCACGCTCACCATGCAGGTCGCGCGCCTGCTGGAACCGCGCCCACAGCGCCGCGTCTCCGACAAGATCGCGGAAATGATCCGCGCCGTGCAGATCGAGGCGCAACTTTCGAAGCAGGAGATCCTCGATCTTTATCTGAGGCTGGCGCCCTATGGCGGCAACATCGAGGGCACGCGTGCGGCCTCCCTCGCCTATTTCGGCAAGGAACCGAAACGCCTCTCGACCGCCGAGTCGGCACTTCTCGTGGCGCTCCCGCAGGCGCCCGAATCGCGCCGTCCCGACCGCAGGCCGAAGGTGGCGGAGTCCGCGCGCAACCGGGTGATCCGCAGGCTGACGAATGACGGCGTGATCAATGCCGACCAGGCCGAAGCTGCCTCCATCGAGGAAGCTCCCAAGGGCCGCCTCGCCTTCCCCATGCTGGCCGCCCATGTGGCTGAGCGTCTCGCGAAGTCAGTGCCTGATGGCACGGTGGAACAGACGACGCTGTCGCGCGAACTGCAAGCCTCGCTCGAAACGTTGGCACGTGACCGCGCCCTCTCCATCGGCTCGGGCGTCGCTGCCGCCATCCTCGTGGCCGACAACGAGACGGGCGAAGTTCGCGCGCATGTGGGAGGCACCGGGTATTTCGATCAGATCCGCGCGGGCCAGATGGACTTGGCCACAGCACTCCGCTCTCCGGGGTCCACGCTCAAGCCGTTCATCTACGGCCTCGCCTTCGAGGACGGCGTGGTTCATCCTGAAACCCTGATCGATGATCGCGCTGTCCGCTATGGCGCCTATGCGCCCGAGAATTTCGACGATACATTCCATGGCACGGTGACGGTCAGGACCGCGCTCCAGCAATCGCTGAACGTCCCGGCGCTTCAGATATTGAACGCCATCGGTGCGGACAGGTTGATGGCGCGCCTTGGCAATGCGGGCGTGAAGCTGGTGCTACCGAAGAATGCCGGCCCCGGCCTTGCCGTGGGCCTCGGCGGTGCCGGAATCAGGCTCACCGATCTGACTTCACTCTATGTGGCACTCGCTCGCGGCGGCCAGCCGACCCAATTGGCCTGGCGCATCTCGGAGCGGCGCAATGCAAAGCCGCTGCGCCGCCTGCTCGAACCCAACGCCGCATGGATGATCGGTGACGTGCTGAAAGGCGCGCCCGTGCCGGAGAACGCCATCGGTGGTCAGATCGCCTTCAAGACCGGCACATCCTACGGCTATCGCGATGCCTGGGCCGTGGGCTTTGACGGCACCACCACCATCGCCGTGTGGGTGGGCCGCCCTGATGGCGCGGCCGTTCCGGGCGTTGTCGGGCGGCTTGC
>NZ_JBGSOZ010000089.1:0-20902 GCF_041738905.1 Aestuariivirga sp. | reverse complement strand
GCGTCTCGCCAGGTCATGGCACCCGATTGCCACCATTTTAGCCGAAGCGCTGTGCGCCGGTGCCCCTTGATGTCATGAAAATAATGCGGCGCAGGAAGTTCAGCTTCCGGTCCCTTCAGCGTCGTCAAGACAGCTTCAGCGAAACCGGTGGCACCGTTTTCCAGCGCGATCTCTTGCAGATCATCGATTGCCAGCACGCCGTCCGGGCGGCGGCTCATGATCGTTGCCATGCGGTTATCGTCCCAACAGGCATGGACCAGACGCAAACCGCCCAGATCAAGAAACAGCGGCAGCGATAGGAACCAGTCCATCATCTCGTTCGTGTCGGGATGCCCGACCGGGAATTCATCAAGAAAGGTCTGGTGCTGGTTTGTGTTCTTGGCCGAATGTGACCGCATGTAGCCGTCGTCCGTACCATCGGAGTTCAGACCAGGACGATGATAGAGCAGCGCGTTCAGTTCATGGTTGCCCATGATCGTCACGGCATGTCCCTGATCGCGCATGGCGCGAACGACGGTCAGAACTGACCGGTTCGCACGACCCATATCGATGAAATCCCCAAGGAAGGCAGCGATGCGTCCCTCCGGATGCGCCCAGGACGCGCCGTCCGGCACATAGCCGAGGTGCAAAAGGGTTTGCGTCAGGCGATCAATGTCAGCGTGCACATCGGGAATGATATCATAGGTTTGCATCATGTGAGTTGACCCCAGAAGCCGGTCTTCTTGCCATGCGCCGCTCTCAGGCGTGCGACATAGGCCTCGTGCGGCTCAAGCGGCGCAAAACCCTCGATCCGGTTGGCAAGATCGGCGCAGGTCGCCAGGTGCTGTGCGGCATAACCATAGCGCTTCTGCCGCGCCTCCCTCAGTGTGAAGTCGATCATCGCCCTCAGCAATACTGTCGCCGCAAGTGGATGGCGTTCTGACAGCGCCTCGGCTGCCGGGGCAAGGATCTCATAATGGTCCCCGTCGATCTGGTCGTACCGACCCACGAGCATCTTTGCGGCATGGTCGGGCGACGGCCAGTTCAGGAAGAAGGCCAAGGCGGCAAGCAGGTCGGGGTGCGTGGCGGCATGGGCCATCGCGCGCTCTTCCGCCTCGGTGTCTTCGAAATCCGGCAACCGCTTCACGTAATCCCGCAGATGCTCGCCCGACAGGTCGCGCGCGAAGCACGCCCATCGGAATGCTTGGGCCTCGTCCTTCCGGTCAAGCGCCTCGAGCACGGCAAGACGCGCGTCCAGCCATTCGGGTGGGATCCAGCGCGCATCTTTAACCTCCGCTCGCTCGATGAAGCCAAGCGCGTCTCCTGCCCTTCCGGCCGCCAGCAAGCGCTGCGCGATCTCGGTCGCGATCTTAGGCACCTTGCGGGTCTTTGGGTCGTACTGCGCAATGAAGCCGTCGACGTCGCCCTGCACATCGGCAATGTCCTTCAGCGCCATCTCGACCGTACTCTGCCGCGCGCGTTCCTCCATCTCGTGGGCATAGCGCGTGCCGCCGCTGCCCCAGCCCACGGCCTGCCACTCGTTCTTTGGCGGCACAGTCACGGGCGTGCGTCCAAGCTCCTCGACCAGTTCTTTGAGATACGCGATGCCCTCCGGGCCCAGCGCCGGAGCGATGATGGCGATCAGACCGTCGTACTGGCCAAAGCCGTTGTCCTGCAGCGCATCGAGAACCTGCTGCGCCAGCGCCTTAGGCGCTGCGTCAGCCGCCTTTGCCACTTCGCCCAGATCGGCGCAGGCCTGGTGGAAGATGTCGATGACGGTGCCGCTGCTGTCATCGCAGCGTTCGAACACGGGCGTGGCCAGAGCCACTAACCGCCACAAGAGCGCCAGCGCCTCACTAGGATCATGGGGGGCGATCTGTTCCATTATCGCGCTGCGCTGAGTCTGAAGATCCTTCACCAGCGGCTTGCGGTTCTGCCAGTTCACGAAGGCCCGCGCCTTTGCGATGCTGGTCAGCCGCTTGGTGATCTCCCGCGCAGCCTCTCTCGGGCCCTCAGCCCCTGCGAGAGCCAGCCGCAGCTTGCGCTTGGCAGCGGCATCGCCGGTGCTGATCTCGATCAGCAGTTGCGCCAGACGCTCAGTGCCCAGCGCCTCCAGGTTTTTTGCATTGAGGGTGGATTTGGACGCCATCGGGATTCCGTTTCTTTTCGCGGACCATAGCAGCGCGGTCGAAAGACCGGAACCTGCGTTCTGATTCGCGGCGACCAGAGTTTTCGCCCACGGCTGCGATTCACGCCCTGCGTGAGACTACGCTGATTTTCCTTTTTACACGCAATATCAATGTGTTCATTGACTATCCATCCGCATTGCACACTGTGGAAGCCAGACAACCCGGAAGCCGATCTCCCATGCCCAAACTGACAAAGCGCATCGTCGACGCCGCAGAAACCCAAGCCGCCGAATACTTCGTCTGGGACAGCGACATCCCCGGCTTCGGACTTCGGGTGCTGCCAAGCGGGCGCAAAGGCTACGTCGTGCAATACCGCGCCGTACGCCGGTCGCGGCGGATCAGCCTCGGGCCCAGCACCGTGCTGACCTGCGAACAGGCACGCACCCGCGCCATCACCATCGTCGCCGCCGCGCGCAACGGACAGGACCCGGCGGCTGAACGCGACGCCGGGCGCAAGGCCATCACGATCAAGGAACTGGCCGAGCGGTTCGACAAGGAACACATCGCCATCCGCGTGAAGGCCAGCACGGGGAAGGAATATCGCCGGAACCTGCTGCGCTTCATCCTGCCCGCCCTCGGGCAGTTGACGGTCACGGGGATCACGCGGGCGGATGTTGCGAAGTTTCACCATGACTTGCGGCACATCCCCTATCAGGCCAACCGCTGCCTCGAAGTGGTGTCGAAGATGTTCAGCCTCTCCGAGATGTGGGGTCTGCGTCCGGACGGAACCAACCCGCGCAAGCACATCCGGAAGTACCCCGAGGAGAAGCGGGAGCGTTTCCTCAGTGCGGCCGAACTGCGCCGGATAGGCGAGGTGCTGCGCGAGATGGAAGCGGAAAGCGTGGAGCTGCCCTCGGCCATCCTCGCCGCACGGCTGCTGATCCTGACTGGATGCCGCCTGAACGAGATCATGTCCTTGAACTGGTCGTACATCGATTTCGACGGCCCTGCCCTGCGCCTGCCAGATTCCAAGACGGGGGCGAAGGTCGTTCACGTTGGCCAGCCGGTCGTGGACCTGCTGCAAGATGCCCAGCGCATCGACGGCAATCCTTGGGTCATCACCGGCACCCTGCCCGGCAAGCCGCTCAGCGACCTGCAGCCATTCTGGCAAAGGGTGCGTGCCCGAGCAGGAGTGAAGGACGTGCGCATCCACGACCTGCGCCACACGTTTGCATCGGCCGCGGTCGCATCCGGCCAAGGCCTGCCCATGATCGGCAAGCTCCTTGGGCACACGCAGGTGCAGACAACCGCGCGCTATGCGCATCTCGCGGCCGAGCCAGTGAGGCTGGCGGCGGACGCGGTGGCGCAGAACCTACGGCAATCCTTGGGATAATTGCGCACAATCCCTTCCCTTTTTGATTGATCCCCTATCGGCTCGCCGCTACGGTCAAGGAAAGCCCAGAAATTGGGCGCGCATAATTTTCATGCGCATCGGTCGATGGCGGGAGGGCGCGGTGAGTAACGACAGGTCAGAGCTTCGTTGGGGGGTCGAGCAGAGGCTCGAGTTCATCGAGTTCCGCCTGTTCTGGGAGGGGCACGTGAACCGCAGCGATGTGATGACGCAGTTCGGGTTGTCGGTGAACCAGGCATCCGCTGATCTGAGCCGCTACATCGGTCTGGCGCCCCACAACATGGACTACGACCGCAGCCTCCGAACCTATGTTCGCCAGCCGGGGTTTTCGCCCGTGTTCGACAAGCTCGATGCAGGTCGGTACCTCGCCCAACTGCGCTCAATCGCGGATGGGATCCTGGATCAAGAGGATTGCTGGATTACAGAACTGCCCTGCTACGATGCCGCGCCAACCCCAGCACGCGGTGTCGATCCTTCAACTTTGCGGTCAATCATCGCCGCCATTCGTCATACTGAGGCCATCGAGGTCCATTATCAGTCCCTGTCGCACCCCGAACCCCGCTGGCGATGGATCGCACCGCATGCCATCGCCTTCGACGGGTTCCGATGGCACGCACGAGCATTCTGCCTTGCCGACGAAGTGTTCAAGGACTTCCTCTTGTCCCGGATACTCGACATCCGTGGCTCGCGAGAGAGTAGTATGGAAGTTGCCTACGATCACGACTGGCAGACGCATGTCATGCTGCAAATCGGCCCACACCCTGCTCTGTCCGAAACGCAGGCCAAGGTGATCGCGCTCGACTATGGCATGCAGGGTGACAAAGCAGAGATCAAGGTTCGGCGGGCGTTGCTCTACTATGCGCTTCGACGCCTTGGGCTCGACGTAGATCCCGGTGCCAGGAAGCCGCAGGACCAACAAATCATACTTTTGAACCCTGGCGTAGTCCTGGGGGACCGCGAGCGAAACTAACTGCACTCATCTGGATGTTAAAACAGCACCACCATCCGCCCGAGCATAAACATAGAAACGAGTAAGTACCTTGAACCAGGCCGCCCACAACAAACTCATTTCCTTCATCTGGTCCATTGCTGACGATTGCCTTCGTGACGTCTACGTCCGCGGCAAATACCGCGATGTTATCCTGCCGATGGTTGTCCTCCGGCGCCTCGACACCCTGCTTGAACCCACCAAGGCTGCCGTCCTTGAAGAAGTTCGCTTCCAAAAAGACGAAATGAAGGCGACGGAACTGGACGATGCCCCGTTAAAGGCGGCTTCCGGCTACGTGTTTTTCAACACCAGCAAGTGGACGCTGAAACAGGTGCACGCCACCGCCACCAACAACGAACAGATCCTGCTGGCCAACGTGGAAGACTACCTGAACGGGTTCAGCGACAACGTCAAAGAGATCATTTCGCGCTTCAAGCTGCTGGAGCAGATGCGGCATATGGCGAACAAGCAGGTCCTGCTGGACGTGCTGGAAAAGTTCATCTCGCCCTACATCAACCTCACGCCGCACCCGGTCGAAGACCCCGATGGCAACACGCTCCCGGCCCTCAGCAACCTTGGCATGGGCTATGTCTTCGAAGAGCTGATCCGCAAGTTCAACGAAGAAAACAACGAAGAAGCCGGGGAGCATTTTACCCCGCGCGAGGTGATCCACCTCATGACGCACCTGGTCTTTGACCCGATCAAGGATCGCCTGCCCCCGGTCATGACCATCTATGACCCCGCCTGCGGCAGCGGCGGCATGCTGACGGAATCGCAGAACTACGTCATCGACCCCGATGGCTCTATCAAGGCCACCGGCGACGTCTACCTTTACGGCAAGGAAATCAACGACGAGACCTATGCCATCTGCAAATCCGACATGATGATCAAGGGCAACAACCCCGAGAACATCAAGGTCGGCTCCACCCTCTCGACCGACGAATTCGCAGCCCAGCGCTTCGACTTCATGCTGTCCAACCCGCCCTACGGCAAAAGCTGGAACAGCGAACTGAAGCACATCAAGGACGGCAACGACGTCATCGACCCGCGCTTCAAGGTCGAATTGGCCGATTACTGGGGCACCATCGAAACCAAAGACGCGACACCCCGCTCCAGCGATGGCCAGTTGCTGTTCCTGATGGAAATGGTGGGCAAGATGAAGTCCACCAAGGACAGCGCGGTCGGCGCGCGCATCGCCAGTGTTCACAACGGCTCCAGCCTGTTCACCGGCGACGCGGGCAGCGGCGAGTCGAACATCCGCCGCCACATCATCGGAAACGACCTGCTCGACACCATCATCCAGCTGCCGAACAACCTGTTCTACAATACTGGCATCACCACCTACATCTGGCTGCTGACCAATGCCAAACCAGCCGACCGGCGCGGCCGCGTGCAACTGATCGACGCCAACCTGCTATACCGCAAGCTGCGCAAGAACCTTGGCGACAAGAACTGCGAATTTGCGCCCGAACATATCGAGGCGATCACCAGCGCCTACCTTTCGTTCCAGCCGGTCGAACGCCAGCTCGACGCGAATGGCGATCCCACCGGCATTGCCGTGCAGATCTTCGACAACACCGATTTCGGCTATCACAAGGTCACCATCGAACGACCCGACCGTCGCCGCGCGCAGTTCAGCGCCGAACGGCTGGCCCCCCTGCGGTTCGAGAAATCCCTGCGCGAACCGATGGAGCATCTGTGGGAAACCCATGGCGATGCGGTCTATGACGCGGGCTTTCTAAAGGAACAGGCCAAGCCGATCATGGTCTGGTGCGAGCAGCAGGGCATCACCTTGAATGCCAGCGCCCGCGCCAAGCTGCTGGATACCGCCAACTGGAAGCGCCTGCGCGAATTGCTAGCCCATGGGCACACGCTGATGCAGGCCGTCGGCACCGACGAAACCGCCGATTACAACGCCTTTGTCGAACGCGTGAACAAGGCGCTGAAGGCCCGCAAGATCAAGCTGTCGGCGACCGAGAAGAACTCCATCCTGAACGCGGTCAGCTGGTATGCTGAGGACGCCGAAAAGGTCATCGACAAATCCCTGCGCCTGTCTGGTGCCGAGCTTGCGGCGGTGACGGCACGGCTGGGCTGCGATGTGGCCGATCTGGGTGACTTTGGCCTGTATAAGCATCCCGACGGCAGCTGGCTGACCTACGCCTCCAACGCCGACCTGCGGGATAGCGAGTCCGTGCCGCTAAAGGACAGCATCCACCGCTATTTCCGGGCCGAGGTGACGCCGCATGTGCCCGAGGCCTGGATCAACCTCGACACAGTCAAGATCGGGTATGAGATCAGCTTCAACAAATACTTCTACCGCCACAAACCCCTTCGCGGCCTGGCCAAAGTGACGGCGGATATTCTGGCGCTAGAACAGCAGGCGGACGGGCTGATCTCGGACATTCTGGGGGTGCCGGTCGCGGCACTGTCGGAGGTGGAATGATGGAAGCCGATGTACAAGTCCTTCCCGAAACCCGGCAAGACATGCTTTCTTTCGAACTTTCTTTTTTGCCACGCGAGTGGCGCTTGGCAAAGCTCCGCCATGCATTCAATTTCAATAAAGGGCTAACAATCACAAAAGAAAATCTTCAAGATGAAGGTATCCCGTGCGTGAACTACGGCGAGGTTCACTCAAAATATGGCTTTGAGGTTGACCCTGCTCGCCACCCACTGAAATGCGTCGATGTATCGTACATAGAGGATAATCCGGCCTCCTTGCTAAAGCGCGGAGATTTCGTGTTTGCCGATACGTCTGAGGACATCGAAGGATCCGGTAACTTCACATGCTACAATAGTGACCTACAAGCATTTGCTGGATATCACACGCTAATCGCCAAACCAAAAGTGCCGATGAACGCGCGTTTCATGGCATACCTTATCGATTCCCAAACATTTCGCGCCCAAGTGCAGATCGAAGTAAAAGGCGTGAAGGTCTTTAGCATTACTCAAGCGATCCTAAAACCAACTGTAGTCTGGTTCCCGCCTCCCCATGCCCAAGACGCCATCGCGGCGTTCCTTGATGACAAATGCGCCAAGATCGATGGGGCGGTGAAGATCAAGGAAGACCAGATCGCGCTGCTGCGCGAGCGGCGGCAGATCATCATTCAGGACGCCGTCACCCGTGGCCTGAACCCCGCCGCCCCGATGAAAGACAGCGGTATCGACTGGATCAGCCAAATTCCCGCGCATTGGGATGTGGTAAGATTTAAGTACTTGTTCACTCAGAGCAGACTCCCCGTTCAAGACGACGACGAGATCGTCACGTCTTATCGGGATGGGCAAGTCACACTTCGATCAAACCGCCGGTTGGATGGATACACAGAAGCAATAATCGAAGGCGGCTATCAGGGAATCCGACCGGGCCAACTTGTGCTCAACTCAATGGATGCTTTTGAAGGTGCCATCGGCGTGTCGGACTCTGCCGGAAAATGTACGCCCGAATATGTGATATGTAATCCCAACAACTCTAAGATCAACCAAAACTATTTTTCATACCTGCTCCGCGAAATGGCTTTGGCCAAGTACATACAGGTCATCTGTAACGCGGTACGACAAAGGGCAGTGCGCATCAGGTTCAATAACCTGGCCACAAGGTTCTTGGCTGTTCCACCACTCGATGAGCAAAAAGAGATTGTCGATTTCATTGACGCCCAGAAAATGAAGATCGCAGAAGCCATCGCGATCAAGGAACGCCAGATCGCGGCGCTAAAGGAATACAAAACCAGCCTGATCAACGCGGCAGTCACCGGCAAGATCAAAGTCAGTTAGGGGGCAGCATGGTCAGCAACACACGCGAAATCGCACTCGAAAAGGCCATCCAGAAGCATCTGACTGGCCATACGACCGAAGGCTTAGCAGGCGCGCACGCTCCGGTGGGCGGTGGCCCCTATCTCATCGGCCTGCCCGGTGATTTCAACGCCCAGTTCGCGCTGGACACGCGCATGTTCTGGCAGTTTCTGGAGACCACCCAAGCCAAAGAACTGGCCAAGCTGCAGGCGCGCAATCCATCGGATTGGCGGGCCAAGATCCTCGAACGCTTTGATCGCATGATCAAGAAGCACGGCCTGCTGCATTTGCTGAAAAAGGGTCTGCCGGTCGATGACGCGTACTTTTCGCTGATGTACCCCGCGCCGCTGGCCAGCTCTGCCGCTCGCGTGCAAGAAAACTTCGCCGCCAATATCTGGAGCATCACCCGCCAGGTCCGCTATTCGCAGACCAACCCGCTGGAAGAGATCGACATCGTGCTGTTCCTGAACGGCATGCCCCTGATCACGGTGGAATTAAAGAACGCCTGGACCGGCCAGACCGCCCGCTTTCACGGCCAAAAACAGTACCGCGACAACCGCGACGCCACCCAGCCCCTGCTGCAATTCGGCCGCGCGCTGGTGCATATGGCGGTGGACACCGACGAGGTGTTCATGGCCACCAAACTTGCCGGGCCCGCTACCTTCTTTCTGCCTTTCAACAAGGGCCACAACAACGGCGAGGGCAATCCGCCCAACCCACACGGCCACAAGACCGCCTATCTTTGGGAAGAGGTGTTCCTGCCCGCCAGCCTTGCGGGCATCATCCAGCATTTCGTGCTGCTGGAGGGCAAGGCCACCGATCCGCTGCCAAAGAAATCGCTGATCTTCCCGCGCTATCAGCAATTGGACGTGGTGCGCCGCCTGCTGGACCACGTGTCCATCAACGGCGTCGGCCACAGCTATCTGATCCAGCATTCGGCGGGGTCGGGCAAATCGAACTCGATCACTTGGGCGGCCTATCAGCTGATCGAAGCTTATCCCAAAAGCACCAGCCTGCCCGGCGCGCGCGGCCTGGACCAGCCGCTGTTTGACTCTGTCATCGTCGTGACGGATCGCCGGTTGCTGGACAAGCAGCTGCGCGACAACATCAAGGATTTCTCCGAGGTCAAGAACATCGTCGCCCCGGCACTGCGGTCCGCCGACCTGAAATCAGCGTTGGAGAATGGCAAGAAGATCATCATCACGACGATTCAGAAGTTCCCCTTCATCATCGACGGCATTTCAGACCTGAGCGACAAGCGGTTTGCTGTGATCATCGACGAGGCGCACAGCGGTCAAAGCGGCCAGGCCCATGACAACATGAACCGTGCGATGGGCGCGGGCGATGTGGACCCGGACGAAGATGATCCGCAGGACCGCATCCTGGCGGCGATGCAATCGCGCAAGATGCGCGGCAACGCATCGTATCTTGCGTTCACCGCCACGCCAAAGGCGACCACACTTGAGAAATTCGGCGAGCGCCAGCCGGATGGCAGTTTCAAGCCGTTTCACCTTTACAGCATGAAACAGGCCATCGAAGAGGGCTTCATCCTGAACGTGCTGGCCAACTACACGACCTACAAAAGCTATTACGAAATCCAGAAATCGGTGGAGGAAAACCCGCTTTTCGACACCAAGAAGGCCCAAAAGAAGCTGCGCGCCTATGTCGAACGCAGCCAGCACACGATCAACACCAAGGCCGAGATCATGCTGGACCATTTCATCCCGCAGGTCGTGAATACGAAGAAGCTGCGCGGCAAGGCCAAAGGGATGATAATCACCCAGAACATCGAAGCCGCGATCCGCTACTACAAGGCGGTGACCAAGCTGCTTGATGCGCAAGGAAACCCGTTCAAGGCGCTGATCGCCTTTTCGGGCGAAAAGACCGTCGATGGGGTGAAATACACGGAAGCCGACATGAACGGCTTTCCCGAAAGCGAAACGCGGGACAAGTTCGACACCGATGATTATCGGCTGCTGATCGTGGCGAACAAGTACCTGACCGGCTTCGACCAGCCCAAGCTGACCGCGATGTACGTGGACAAGAAGCTGCAGTTCGTGCTGGCCGTCCAGGCTCTGTCCCGCCTCAACCGTTCGGCCCCCAAGCTGGGCAAACGGACAGAAGACCTGTTCATCCTCGACTTCTTCAACAGCGTCGATGACATCAAGACGGCCTTCGACCCATTCTACACCGTGACCACGCTGTCTGAGGCAACCGATGTCAACGTGTTGCACGAGCTAAAGGACGCACTGGACCAGGTGGGCGTATATGAGTGGCAGGAGGTCGAGGACTTCGTGACCCGGTATTTTGCCGGTGAAGATGCCCAGACCCTCAGCCCGATCATCGATATCGCGGCCAATCGTTTCAACGCCGAACTGGAGCTGCCTGACGCCGAGAAGATCGACTTCAAGATCAAGGCCAAACAGTTCGTGAAGATCTACGGTCAGATGGCGTCGATCATCTCGTTTGAAGTGCTGGAATGGGAAAAGCTTTTCTGGCTGCTGAAGTTCCTGATCCCTAAGCTGAAGATCAAGGATCCCAATCAAGACATGCTTGATGAACTGCTGGAGGCCGTTGATCTGTCATCCTACGGCCTGGAGCGCACAAAGCTGAACCATGAAATCGGTCTTGATGCGTCCGATACGGAACTGACTCCGCAAAACCCGAACCCGCGTGGCAACCGCGACGGCGATCCGGAAACCGACCCTCTTGATGACATCATTCGCAGCTTCAACGAGCGGTGGTTTCAGGGTTGGAGTGCGACGCCAGAGGAGCAACGGGTCAAATTCGTGAACATCGTCAACAGTATCCGTGCTCACCCGGACTACACAGCCAAGTACGAGGCGAATTCTGATCCGTATAATCGCGGTCTGGCATTTGAGAAGATTCTACACGACGTAATGCTTAAACGTCGGAAGGAAGAGCTGGAACTTTACAAGCTGTTCGCTTCCGACCCAGCGTTCAAATCGGCTTGGAGTCAAAGCATCGCAAACGCCCTCGACGGCGCATGTTAGCCCTAGGACAAGAAAAGGGCGTTTGCGCCCCGAGACGACGGGATGAGGAATAAAAAGAATGTGGTCTAACTTCGTAAGCATCGGCGACGCGACAAGAGAATTTGTTCTGGCGATTGCTGGTCTGCTGGTTGAAAAATATACCCCTGGTCTCGTTGCCCTTGGCCTGTTTGTCGGGCTTCTCGTCGCGAGCCTCCTTTACTGGCGGCAGGTCAACCGCCAGATCAAGACGCTGAAATGGCTTCGGCGGATGATCAACGGCCACGAGACCCCGCAGTCTTTCACAGCGGCCATTTCCGACATCGATTTGGCCATCAAATCAAAGCGCAACGACAAGAAATATGCATCCGTCGTGGCGGCTTGGACCGAATATCGTGAGACCCTTGTTCTGCATGGCGAGGGCGACGCCCGTCATCTACGCAACTCGGTTCGCCCGTCCACCTTTCTGAACCTCGAAGACCTTGAATATGGGGCTGGGTTCTGGCGGATCGTGCCTGGTCTCTTCGTGACCATCGGTCTGTTCCTAACCTTCCTCGGCCTCGTCGCTGCTCTCGGTCAAATGAACGTAGGTAGCGCAGATCCCGCTGAATTGCAGGGGATGCTTGACGGCCTGCTGACAACGGCTTCCGCCAAGTTCATAATGTCACTGACGGGTTTGGCATGTTCGATCGTCTTTACAGTTGTCCTTCGGATTGGTCTCGGGCGACTGGAACATCACATCCACGCGCTTTGTTCGCGGGTCGAATATTTGCTGAAATTCATCTCGCTCGAAGACATCGCAGTGGAACAGCTGCAGGCAATCAAGGAGCAGCGCGAGCATTTCCGCACTATCGGGATGGAACTGGTTGCTGAACTTGGTCGTCCGCTGCGTGAGGAACTCCCTCAGACCATCTCCCGCTCGATTGCCGAAACCATGGGGCCGATGATGGATCGGGTGGCCAAGGTCGGAACCGAAGGCGTTGGCGGCATGATCAACGATCTCTCTGAGAAGTTCTCCTCGGATGTCAGCGGTGCCTTGCTCAACGCCAGCGAGAGCATCGAACTGGCTGGTCGTAAGATCGGCGAGCTGGCGGCACGGATGGATCAAAGCTCTGGCAATATGAACGAGCAGCTGATGGCCTCCATTGCAACGCTGACCAACACCATTTCCGACATCAGGAGGAACACCGAAGAAAGTGCGGCCCGCACGGGCGAGGTATTCCGCGAAGGATCCGAGAAGCTGCTCGCTGTGATGTCGGAGACGCTGCAGGACATCCGGGACAATACAGGACGCGGGGCCGAAGCCATTAGGGATGCAGCCGCCGAAATGCGCTCTGCTGCAGAGACCTTCAATAAGGAGCTGTCCAACGCGGCACAAGCAGGTGCACGGCAGGTCGAAGGACAAATGGCGAAGACTGCGGATGCCGCGAGCGGAGCCATTACCGAAGCCAGCCAGAAGGTACTTGGATCCTTCGGGGAGACCGCACAGCGGATCGCGAACATGTCCACGGAAATGGCCGACAGACTTTCGGGGGATTTGCTGCGGCCGCTTGACGATATCGGTGAGAAGCTTTCTGCCCTCAGCCGTGAACTGGGTAACGGAACATCCGAATTCCGTCGTATGGCTGAAGGCGTCAAATTGGGCGCTGATGCGACTGTCGTGGCTGCAAATACCTTCCGCTCGGCCTCGCAGGACATGACCACTGCTGCCGCACCGATCCGTTCTTCAGTCGAACGGATCGATGGCGCTGTCACCAAGTTGCAGACCAGTACCACCCAGACCGCGGACATCATGATCACAGGGGCGCAGAACACCTTCCATTCGGCAGAGGCTGCCCTCAAGAGCGCAAGCGATATCCTCATGGGCAAACAGCAAGCCATCGAGGCGGCGCTGGAAGGCGTCAAGGAAGTCATCGACCGCATGAAGGGTCAGGGAGACAAGCTGGACGAACTGGATGCGAAGCTAGGCGACGCCTTCGAAAAGTACGCCAAGCATGTCAGCTCGGCCCTTGAGATGATGATCGACCACGCCCGCGAAATGCAGGCGCAACTCAGCCCTGCCATCGATCAAATGCGCGAAGTCGTCGAACAGGCTGAACGCTTCATTCCGCAGTCGAGGGTTGTCCGCTAATGCGTAACCTGCGACGCTCAAACCGAGAAGAAGAAGAAGAGGAATCCGTCTTCGTCCCGATGACGGACATGACGGTGTCATTCCTTTTCATCCTGATGATCCTGCTGGCATTCTTTGCCGTGCGGTTCTCCGACAAGGATACTGTGCCCAGATCGGTGCATGAGGAACTGCGTAGCGAGTTCAACCAGGTCAGCCTCGAGCGGGACAACCTGATCATCGCGCGAGACAATCTGTTGGAAGAGGTCGAGCGCCTTAAACTTGAGATCGAAGCACTGCTCGGCCAAATCACCGACCTGCAAGAGGAGAACACAAATATACGGGAACAAATCCGCGAACGGGACGAGCGCATTGAGGGTCTGTTGGCTGAAATAGATGAACTGAGACGCAGGCTGGAAGAACAGAACCCGCTTGAAGCCTACATCGCTATGGCTCAGGTTCAGCGGCTCGGAATTCTTCGTCGGATCGAAGAGGCGCTCAAGATCGAGTTCGGTGACCAAATACTGGTGGAAATCAGCACGGAGAATGACGCCTTGAGGTTCAAAGGCGAGGGTCTCTTTGCCAGCGGCGCACGGAACTTGCTGCCGAACAAACGCACCATAGTCGCTAGGCTAGCCGAACTCGTCACAGATGCAATATCCTGCTACACTGTCAATAATCGTGGCTTGAACTACAGTGAGTGCAACTCAAACGGCATCGTCATTGAGGCGGTGCAAATTGAAGGCCACACAGACGATGTGGGGACTGATGCGTTCAACATCGAGTTGTCGACCGCCCGTGCAAACGATGCCTTCTTTACGATGCTAAGCAGCCAAGAAGACCTGTTAAGTTACCTTAATATCCGTGGGCAGCCAGTGATCTCGGTTGCTGGCTACGGTGAAATGCGTCCAGTCGCGCCAAATGACACGCTGGAGGGTAAGGCGGAAAACCGCAGAATCGACTTGCGTCTCATAATGTATACGCCCCGCGACCGCGAACAGGTGGAGCGCATCCAGCAGCAGATCAGAGACGGTCTTCGGCTGGCAGTAGAGGAGGCAGCATCAAGTGGACCTTGATATCGCCCTGAATTCTGTTCGCAGGCTTTCGCCACTCGTGCTGCCCGAACTGACCCGCCTGATTGCAGCAAAGAAGCGTGTGCTGGACCGTTGGCCCGACATCGTTCCTGATCCCCCCGAACAAGACCATGAAGCCATCATCATCCAGATGCTGACGCTCTTAGAGAGCAACCGCTGGGAGGACGTGAAGATGTCCTTCGTCCTGCGGGCGCTGAAAGTAGCATTCGGACCGAATCTTAAAAATCGTGAGAATGTGGCACCGATCATCGACTTTGCGTTTGCAGAACTCGAGGCGACGACGCAGCCCACTTTTCTGAATGCGATGGTAGCAATTTATCTGTCCTGCTACGAACCCAAGTCTGACCACAGCCTCGCTCTGGGCTCCAAGATCAACGCCAAACGACACTTGCTGAATGGAAGGTGGCGGGCAATCGAGGAAACCTACCCGACACTCTTCGACGCCAGGCGTGCCCATGCCGATATCGCAGCCTCCATGGAGGAGATAGATGAGCCTTGGCAGGGCCTGAAGGCAAACGGCTTTTCGAACCCGCATGCGACCGGTCTGATGCACTATGTCCATGCCGCCTATGTGGACAGGATCCGACCCAACCTGAATATGGAGAGCTGGCTGGATGTCCTCTTCAAGTGGCTGAACCCAGAGCCTGGGAAACGGAAGACGACTGGTTCGATAGAGGTCATCGAAGCAGTTCTGGGTCACTGGGTCCAAAAGTCCGCCTCCGACCAGACCCGTCAGGCTGTCACCGAACACCTGATCAACCAGTATAACGACCCGCGTACCAACCGTTCTCTCTGGGTGGGCGTCGCCGAAAAATACATGAACGTAATTTTCAGCTGGTTAACCCGCGAGGATCTGCGCTTCTTCACATCCGTCGTCGATGCAACTCAGAAAGACCCGCAGTGGCAACCACGGAAGAAGTTCTGGCTTCGGCTTTACGATGAAGGTTTGATTGAACAGGCATGGGTGGCGTTCTGCCCCGGTGCAGAGCGCTACGCCCGCACGCACCTGATCCGAAGCGGCTATGCCGAAAACGTGCGTCGCTTTGCCAAGCAGTCGAAAGGCGGCACGCGGTCGGACACGTCGATCCTGATTATGAAAATCGGGAACAAGATCGTCGTAGATGGATGTCACAACTACAGGACACACATCTTCAACATCGATGACCCCGTCGCGCCGAAGCTTTTCAGGCGGGAATACGACTGCGACGCCGATGTGATGGAACTTGCCGCATGGTCCAAGTCCCACAGTTCGATCCCCTCTTGGGCGCAATGGGTCCGCGAGTCGATCCACTCGAAGACACCGATGTCGACGAAGAAGCCGTGGCGCCGCAGTCCAGCACGCGACGATGACCTCGACCGTCAGCCTATACCGACGCGGCAGCGTGCTGCTGGCTATACGCTCGCCACGCCAGATCGCACGACATACAATCCACCACCTCAGCAACCAGTCAATAACCTGCCTGCCCAGCCCGTGCGTCCTGCTCCTGATTCAACGTCTTTGCAGGCACATCCTGTAACACCAACATCAGTTCGGCCGTCGCTCCCACCTCGGCAGGCTGAAACGCGGCCACATACGCCTTACACGGTCACGCCAAACCCGGATTCGACATCAAGGCTCAACCCTGAGATTGAAAAGAATAATGGGGTAAGCCTATCGAAGTTTCCGGGCGCTCCACCCTCGCCCCCACATCGCAAAGTACATTCGTCGGCGGAGGAACCCAAAGAGCCTCCAAAATCTGCGGCCGTTAGCAGCCCTGCGGCTCGGCTGGCCCCCTTCTCTGCTGCAGCTGTCAATGCTGAGGTCAACGAACTTCGCGCAAGGATGATTAGAAGCGGGGACAACCTTTCAGAAATCAGTGAGGCTTTGCAGAAGGTTCGGGAGCGGCATGAGCTTGACCTCGCGGAAGAGATCAGGATCGCGAATGCCATCAGGCGCAGGCAAGCAAATGATGAAGAGTTCGTCAGCCTGAAAGCCTTCGTGGAGCCGATCTTCAACAGAAAACTCAGTCCCAACGAGACAATGCTATGGGCGATGAAGGCAAACGAGATAGAGCGGATTGCACGGTCCAAAGGAGTGATTTCACCGAATGTCACCTCTGCTTTGAAGGCGCTGGTAAACGGCCACACCCTCGGCGCAACTGAAAAGAAAGCCATGGAATACATGGCACAGTGGCTTCGTCGACAAGGTGTCGAGCTGCTGGAAATGATTCGCAAGGAGTAAGTGTTGGCGTTCGATTTCAGCTACGACGACAAGGGCATCACGTCGACAGTCCATCAAGAAGCTCCTGGCTTCCTGAAAAGCCTATTTGCGCATCCCAAAGGGCTGAAACTCGAAGACTTATCAGCAAAAGACCGAAATCTGCTCTTTGCCATCGCTGATTTGAAGCAGGTCGCCGAGAACAACCCTGACACCCTGAGGACAGACAGTACCACAATCTGGATGAGCCATGATGTTGCCGCGGAACTGGATGCACATACCGCGAAAACTCTTGGACTGCCCCCTGTCGTGGATCTGATCTTCAAGACAGATGTCGAGGGGGTGCCAGGACAGAATCAGTTTCGCCTTCGTCACGAATGGCTGCGCCTCGGAGAAAAACAGGTTGTTACTCGTATCGGCTGCATCCTGAAAACATCTGACGGGCTTCGCAGACTGCCAAAATGGCTACTTGACGCCATCAAGGTATCAGAGTCCTTCAAGACAGGTTCGGATCTGCAAGCCCACTGGGAAGCCCTTGCCCGCTTTCGTCAGGCACTCGAACCTGGGTTCCATCAGGAGGATGTCTCTGCCGGCGCCCAAATGGATATGAGTGCCTTCCTGAGGCGGCTGCATGTGCAGATCGCGGACGGCTTTTCCATCATGCCCACAGGCAGTGATATCGACCCAGAATTCGAGGTCGTCCCCTTCTCCCGCAAAGCACTGGAAGAGGAGAACGAGGATACCGAGGACGGTGAAGTTTCGGTGACGATGGCAGAGCTGGCTGGCAGACCGCTGAGAGAATTCCAGAACCGTGTCCGCGCAAAAGGTGCCTTGTCGGCCTATCGTGTTGGCTCAGGCAGGTTCCTTGTCATCGACCGCTCGGCAACGCCCGCCTTAAAGGTCATGGCGGAGATGCATAATGCGCCCCGTGAAGAGCGGGCTGCCTTCATCAGGAACCCCCGTCAGAAGATTACTGCCGCCATCGAACAGGATTTGCGGGACCGCGGTGTGCTGGATGGTCTTTCGGAAGCCCAGCAAGAGGAGATGATCGAAAAGGTCGCGCTCCCGACCTTTGTCGAGACAAAGGAATACTCCGCCCGCGTCACGGGGAAGACCATTTACACAGGTCCGTCGACGGTCGTCACCGAAGGCAGTGGAACGACATGGCTGCCCGAGGTTTTCGGGGAAAGCGTGGCCCGCCTTATCAAGGGGCTGCCTGTCGAAGAGCTGGAGGGTATTGAGGAAAAGATCCAGCAAGCAATAAGCGAGGGTCACGAAAGCATCGAATACGATGGGGAGCATATTGCCGCCTCACCGACCACCGAACGTGCGATCCGTCGCCAAATACAGACCCTCATAGAGGAGCAGGAAGGCAAGCCCGCGCCCGATGAGACCAAAGCGGAACCAGCCCCCGAACGAGAGGCGGAAAACACGGGGCCGATCATCCTCGGGGTCAAGGAAAACCTCGAACAGGTGCAGTGGCGCGGCAAGATCGAACCCCGTAAATCACTGATCCCCGCTGCGCTGCCAGAAAATGTGCGCACGCCCCTGAAAAGCCATCAGGTGGAAAGCTTCAAATGGCAAGTTGAGGCATGGAAATCTGGTCTGCCAGGCATCCTGAATGCGGATGAACAGGGTCTAGGAAAGACGCTGCAGACAATAACTTTCATCGCATGGCTGAAAGCCCAGATGGCGCAACAAGGAGCAAAGCCCAAGGGGCCGATCCTGATTGTGGCCCCGACCTCGCTTCTCGAAAACTGGGAACAGGAGGTCGAACGGCACCTCACCCCTGGTGGGCTTGGACATCTCATCAGGCTTTACGGCAACGGGATTTCATCGCGTCGCCGTCACGGGGCGCAAGGCAGGGACACTCTGGACGGGGAAGAACACCTCGACCTCTCGTTCCTGCATGAAGCCATGGCAACGGGAGCGGGCCACAATTACTGGCTGCTGACGACCTACACGACGTTGACGAACTACCAGCATTCTCTAGGGGCAATTCCCTTCTCCGCGCTGGTGTTCGACGAAATTCAGGCCCTAAAGAACCCTGGCTCCCTGCGTGCCATCGCAGGCATGGCTATGAACGCGGACTTCCGTATCGGTCTGACAGGCACGCCCATCGAGAATTCGACAATCGACCTCTGGGCGATCATGGAGCAGCTGGTGCCTGGTCGTTTGGTGCCGCTTACGGAGTTTAGAAAGCTCTACAGCGCACCCGAAGAGGGTCGCCTAAAGGCGCTTTACGACTTCGTTTTCGGTAAAAGCGACGGCCTGCCCCCGATGGCGCTGCGCCGCCTCAAGGAAAACGTGGCAAAGGAACTGCCTTCGAAGACGCGGATGCTCCATCCCCGTATGATGCCAGATGTGCAGGCAGAAGCCTATGAACGGGCTCGGGACAAGTTGGCAACGGGAACGAAGGGTGCGGCGCTGAAGATGCTCCATCACATTCGTTCGGTCTCGGTCCACCCCGCCATAACAGCCATCGAAAGCGTTGAGGAATTCATTGCGCTCTCTGGACGGCTGGAAGCATGCTTCGAGATCATGGACGGTATCCATGCCAATCGGGAACGAGTGCTGGTCTTCATCGAACATATCCAGATGCAGTATCGCTTTATCGAGCTTTTGAAAATGCGATACGGGCTCAGGCACATCGACCTCATCAACGGATCGACCCCTGTCCACAAGCGACAGGAGATCGTGAACCGCTTCCAGACGCATCTGGAGCACGACCAAGGGTTCGATGTGCTGGTTTTGGGTCCGAAAGCAGCAGGCACTGGCCTGACCCTGACGGCCGCCACGCATGTCATTCACCTAAGCCGATGGTGGAACCCTGCGGTCGAGGAACAGTGCAACGACCGTGTCCACCGCATCGGTCAGACAAAAGAAGTAACGATTCACATCCCGATGGCGATCCACGGAGAATTCCGAGAAAAAAGCTTTGATTGCCTTCTGCACAGCTTGATGACGCGGAAGCGGAAGCTTGCCTCATCCGCCCTGTGGCCTATGGGCGATACCGAGGCAGACGCCGAACAACTCCAGAAAATGCTAGCGGAAGAGGTCAACTCAGCGGATGCAGGCGACCCTGTCCACTCGGCAATTCTGCGAACCTTCGAGCGTGATCAGTCGCCGATGCCAGAACAACTGGATGACCATAGTTACAGGTATGAATAGTAACACAGCTTGTAACCGATGGTGAACCCTGACGGGATCCGAAATCCCGACATTGAATTGGGAGAGAAAATTGCTTGAATAAACCCCGGTCGATCAACATCTTTCTCCTAGACGGGGATCCGAACGGCATCAGGGTTGCCCAGATCATGATGTCGACAATCCAAGCCATCGCCTTCCGCCGCAACAAGTTGGGGGAGGTGCGCAAGACGTTCCCCGAAATCGAGCGCCCTGGGGTGTACATCTTGATCGGCGAAGATGAATCCGAACAGGATCGTCAGCTTGCCTATATCGGCGAATCCGAGGGTGTGGGTGCCCGCCTGTCATATCACAACTCGAACGAGCTGGGGCGAGACGCCAAGGGCTTTTGGGTCGACACCGTCGTTCTCATAAGCAAAGACGAAAACCTCACCAAGAGCCACGCGCGCTATGTTGAAGCGTGCCTGATCCGCAGCATCGGCAATAATCCTCGGTGGTCGTTGCCGAATGCCAAGCGGCCTTCTGAAGATGCCGGCAAGTTGCCGCTGCCAGACCGTGCGGCCATGGACGAGTTCGTTGACCAGACGAAAACTCTTGTCGGCGCCCTTGGTTGGGATCTATTTCGCGAAATGCGGGGGCGAGCGACAGAAGTGGTCCAGGCAGTTCGTAACATTCCGGCGTCTCCTCTTGGCGACAACCAGCGATTCCATTTCCGCGGCGAGGGGTTTGCCGCCGAAATGGAACTCGGGCCGTCCGGCGAGTTCATGGTCAAATCTGGGTCCAAAGCACGCCTGAGGACAACGACGACGATCCCGCGGGGCACGACGACATTGCGCAACACGCTGATCGATAAGGGGGTGCTGCGTCAGGAAGGCAACTTCTTTTTGTTTTCCAGCGACTACAGCTTCTCCTCCGCCTCGGCCGCAGCGGCGACTGTCATCGGGGCGAGCGCGAACGGGCGTATTCTTTGGAAGATGCCTGATGGTCGGACCTATGGAGATTGGGAAGCGGGCCAAGGTGAGCCGCTGAATAAGTCTGATGATCCAGATCCACAGGGTGAGACAGCGTTGCCTC
>NZ_JBGSOZ010000042.1:0-5080 GCF_041738905.1 Aestuariivirga sp. | reverse complement strand
GAGATATCTCCGGGCGCTTCTTGTTTCAGACGATGTTCAGAGCGATTGCGTGGTCTTGTAGATTGTGGTGCCGCCCGGAACATCGGCGTACTGCTCCAGCGCGGCGTGATGGCGCGCGCTGTTCGCGGATACCATCGCCAGAAACGGAAAGGCCGTGAACTGGCACACGGTCAGGGCAAGAACGGCGAGAGTGCGCATATCGGTTGCTCCTCCTGGCTCCGGGCGGGAATGGCTGGCACTCTTCAATGGGCCGGCCCATTCCTCGCTCGCTTGTTGGGCAGGCGCGTGGCGCGCCGCAAGTGGGTCCCTCGAAGGTGAAACCGGCTAGAGAGACTTCATCCAGTTGTCGACCTCGGTCCGCGCGCGGTCCTTGGCATAGCCGTACTGAGTCTGGAGACGGCCTTCGAGTTCTTCGCGGCGGCCGTTCACGACATCGAGGTCGTCATCCGTGAGCTTGCCCCACTGCTGCTTGGCCTGACCCTTGAATGTCTTCCAGCTTCCTTCGATCCGGTTCCAATCCATAAGACTTCTCCGTGGTTGATTGACACTCCAGGACGCACTTGAAGCATCCTCTGCCTCATCAACGTGCCGCTGCGGGGAAGGTTCCCGGATCGTTGCATTCCGTGCCCCCATCACGGGTTCGTGACGGCTCGTCGAGGCCAGTGTCAGGCCGTGTGGGTTGAAGAGGCGCGTTCCAGCGTCGGCCCGCCCGAAGTCGTGGCCGTGAGATTTTGCGCCCTTTCCCGGAGGCTCGATTTGTAAACGGCAGGTCCGCTGCCAGATTGGTCAGCGTCGACGCGACCAAACCCGCCAAAACAGCCAGCAGGAGACCCGCGAAGTTGACGGTGGTGATGGCAGCCGCTGCCTTCGTAACCTTGAGCCGTTCCAGGCCGGCTACCACCGGCACGCAACGTGGCCGCACTGAAACGTGCTGTGGATCAGAAAGTTCCGGAAGGGAGTGCCGTCAGCCCCGCGCTATCCAGCGCATGATATGCGACGCCACGGCGCAGAGCGTGCCAGACTGGTTGCGCACCTCGACGTCCGCCATCGTGCGGAGCTTTGAAGTGTCGGCGGCCACGATCGTGTATTTCACGGTGATCGTGTCGCCAATGAGCACGGCATTGAGGAAGCGCACCTTGTCATAGCCGAGCGAAACCGGGAAATGGCCTTCCATCAGTGGGCCGCACCTGTCGCAGATCATCGTCGAGGCACGCGACATGTAGCCCACCAGAAGGGCACCATGCGCGATCCTGTGGCCATAGGCCGTCTTCGCCATGGCGGCCTCGTCCACGTGATTGGGTGAGAGGTCGCCAGTGATGCCGGCGAAGAGATAGACGTCGCTCTCTCCCACCGTCTTGGCGCAGGAGACGCTCTGCCCGACGGCAGCCGCGAAAGGATCGCTCATGGGGTCAGGCCTTCAGCAATTCGCGCGCAATGATGGTGCGCTGGATCTGGTTGGTTCCCTCGTAGATCTGCGTGATCTTGGCGTCGCGGTAGAGCCTCTCCACCTCGAAGCCGCGGATATAGCCTGACCCGCCGAAGATCTGCACGGCATTTGCCGTATGCTGGACCGCGGCGTCTCCGGCAAAGCACTTGGCGATGGAGCAATCCATGGTGGCGGGACGGCCGTGGTCCATCGTCATCGCCGCGCGATGGACGAGTGCGCGGGCCGCCGTGATGTCCTTCTTCATGTCGGCCATCAGCCAGGCGAGGCCCTGGTTCTCGGCGATGGCCTTGCCGAATTGCTTGCGTGTCTTCGCATAGTCGACGGCCGCTTCGAGGCCCGCTTGGGCGATGCCCACGGCCAGCGCACCGATGCCGATGCGGCCCTTGTCGAGCACGCTCATCATGATGTGGAAGCCGCGGTTCATCGGGCCAAGCAGCGCATCGGCCCCAAGCGCGACATTGTCGAAATGGAGCGCTCCCACCTGGCTTGCGCGCTGGCCCATCTTCTGTTCCTTCTTGCCGCGCGACACGCCCTTGGCATGGAGGTCGACGATGAAGATCGACATGCCCCGGTTGCCGGCGGCCGGATCGGTTCGGGCCAGAACGAAGCCCACGTCGGCCACCGGCGCGTTGTGAATCCAGATCTTCGATCCCGACAGGCTCCAGCCGTCGCCATCCTTGACGGCCGTCGTCCTGACGCCGGACACATCGGTTCCGGCCTCCGCCTCGGTGATGCAGTAGGCCACACGTTTCCGCGCGGCGAGCACGTCGCCAAGCCACGCGGCCCGCTGCGCCTCCGTGCCGTGCGATGTGAGCAGCGTGCCGATCAGTTCGATAAGCCCGCACTGGTCGGCGACCGAGGCATAGCCGCGAGAGAGTTCCTCCATCACCAAGGCGTAGGACAAGGCATCGAGACCCGCGCCGCCATGCTCTTCCGGCACCGTGATGCCGAACAGGCCGAGTGCCGCCATCTCGTCATAGATGTCGGCGGGAAAGGCCTCCGTCTCATCCAGTTCACCGGCCCTTGGCCTGATCTTCTCTTCAGCAAAGCGCCGCGCCGTGTCCCTGATCTGTTCGTAGATGTCGGCCGGAAGCTTCGGCACGGGCAGGAAGAAGGGGGCGTCGCTCATGGGTCTCTTTTCACAAGTCTGAGGATGGTGTCGAGGTTGAAGCGGAGCCGGGCGTCGAGGCTCTCGGGCGCCATAAGGTCGCGCTCGTGCACAATCGTTCCGGTGAAGCGGTTGGTGAGGTAATAGTAGCCGATCGCAGCGATAGTGATGTTGAGTTGCACGGGGTCGATGCACTCGCGGAACACGCCTTTGGCCACGCCGCGGTCGAGGATGTGATTTACCATTTCGCGGAACTTGCCACTGACGGCCCGGATGACGTCCGAGTTCTTCAGGTGCTTCGCACGGTGCAGGTTCTCGCTGTTCACCAGCGTCAGGAATTCCGGATGCTGGAGATAGTAGGACCAGGTGAAGCGCACGAGCGTGGCGATGGCTTCCTCGGGCTCGAGTTCGTCGAGATGGAGCTTCTGCTCGGCGGTACGGATGCCGACATAGGCCGCTTCGATCACCGCCTTGAACAGCTCTTCCTTGCTGCCGAAGTAGTGATAGATCATCCGCTTGTTGGATTTGGATCGCAGCGCGATCTCGTCGACGCGCGCCCCGCCAAGCCCCTTCCGGGCAAATTCCACGGTGGCGGCATCGAGAATGCGTTTCTTCGTCTGCTCGGCATCGCGCGGCCGGCCCTTGGGAGCCGGTGTCTCGGTGGCGGAGGCAGATGTGGGCATCATGGAATCCTTGAATGTTCGATCGTGAACCGCCACTGATTACACATCTTCGCAGTTGCTTTGCTACCCACTTGACAGGTTCAGATATTGCAGTAACTAGATGGTGCAGTAAAGGCCAAAATCTCGGGAGGATGAAATGGCTCTGAAACTGACCGGCAACCTGACAGGAAACGTAAGCCGCCGCACGGTGCTGAAAGGCGCCGCGGGTGCGGCAGCCGTTGGCGCATTGGGGTCTTCGTTCCCCATGCCCACCATTGCGCAGGAGACGACATGGACGCTCGCCAACTCGCTGCGTTCCGTCGCCAATCCCTATCACGCCACTTTCGCCAAGGGCGGTGAGGACTTCGCCAAGTCGATCGGCGCCAAGTACGAAGTGCTGGTGACCGAGGGCAATTCCGAGAAGGGCATCGCCGACATCAAGGCGCTGCTGCAGCGCACCGGCGGCAAGCTCATTCTCAACGTCGACCCCAATGACTCGCCCGACGCCCGCGTCATCGTCGAGGAAGTGAAGAAGGCCGGCGGACTGGTCGTTACCCAGTGGAACAAGCCGGACGATCTCCACCCCTGGGATTTCGACCCCAATTATGTGGCTCACATGTCGTTCGACGGCGTGCCGACCGCCGAAGCCATTGCCAACGAACTTTTCAAGGCCTTCGGCGGTGAAGGCGGCATCGTGGCGCTGGGCGGCATCCTGTCCAACGTTCCTGCGATCGAACGCAAGATGGGTCTCGACACCGCCATCGCCAAGACCAACGGCAAGGTGACGCTGCTCGACTTCCAGCCGGCTGACTGGAGCGAGCAGAAGGCCTTCGAGATTACGCAGGCCTGGCTGACGCGCTTCGGCGACCAGATCAAGGGCGTGTTCGCGGCAAACGATGGCATGGGCATGGGCGCACTCGAGGCGCTCCGCCAGAACGGTCTGGCCGGCAAGGTGCCGGTCGTCGGCATCGATGGCATCGACGCTGCCGTGGCCGCAATCGAAGCGGGCGAATTCGCGGGCACCGTCGCCTGGGACCCCCTGTGGACCGGCGGCATGGGCCTCGCCATTCCCTATGCACACGCGACGGGCAAGATCGACATCACCAAGGAGCCGAAGGAGCATCGCGAGTTCTACGGCACCGGGATCATCGTCACGAAGGACAATGTTGCGGCCTACAAGAGCAATCCGCCAAATGTCGACTTCAACGACCTCTGGGGCAAGGCCACGGGCCAGATCCAGTACCGCAAGGGTTGATCTTAATCCTCAAGGACGGACATCGGCCGGGTGCTTGACACCCGGCCGATATTTTCCCACGGTTTCTGGCGGGAGCCCCGCGCGTGACAGCAGCTGCGATATCCGGCAGGACATGGACAGGCCAATGGCGGCGCTGGGCGCCGGTTGCGGTGCTGGCCGGCCTCTGCATAATCATAGGCCTGTTCAACCCGAATTTCTTCGGCGTCTCCAACATCGTCCGTATGCTGAACACGGCGGCGATTCCGCTGGTTATCTGCATGGGCACCACCTTCATCATCCTGATGGGCTCGATCGACCTGTCGGCGGAAGGCGTCATCGCCATCTGCGCCGTGGCCGCTTCCATGCTGGTGGCGAATGACTTCACGGGCATCGCCATCGGCCTGTGGTCCGTGCCTGCCGCCATTCTCGTCGGCGGCGCCATCGGCCTGCTGAACGGCCTCGTCCATGTCAGGCTGAAGGTGCCCTCGTTCATGACCACGCTGGGCATTGGATTTGCCGCCGTCGGTGTGGCGACCGCAATTCTGGGCGGCGTCATGGTGCGGGTGTCCGACACCGGCTTCCGCGACGCGCTGTCGCTGGGCCGCGTGCTCGGCATTCCCGCCGCCGTG